>JAJZCJ010000320.1 GCA_021846145.1 Bacillota bacterium | reverse complement strand
TCCGATCTTGCCGCAAACAGCGATTCTCCACGCCGCGCATCGGCACCAAGCCTGCGATACCCTAGCGCCGCGAGCGTTGTTAGCGCATCAGCCGCGTCTAGATCCAGCACCGGCATCCGTGCGAGTGAGCCCATGGCCGTGCGCACTACTTTGGGCTGATAGGGATCTGCCGACCCCTTTAGCGCCACTACCGCACGCGCATTGACCGCGTCGGCACTGCGAATGATCGTCCCCAAATTGCCGGGGTCGCCAATCTGATCTGCCACCACCACCACATCTTGACACCCTGAACCCGAGCTATCAGGTTGAAGCACGCTAACATCCTGTTCCAGAATTTTGGCAACAGCCACAATGCCCTGAGGATGCTCAGTGTCTGTGATGTGCTTAAAAAGGTGACTTTCCATCTCATATATTCGCACCCCTGCCGCCTCTGCCAGATCGGCAATTTCATAGGCGCGTTCTGTCTGATGGCCGTAGGGATCGATCAAAATCGCTTCAAGTGGGACACTTTGTTCCACGTACACTTCCACGCTGCGAAGTCCTTCTACTAGATAGCTTTTGTACAGCTTGCGATACTTGCGTTCTTTTAATGATGCCCAAGTTTTAATTTTGGGATTTTGTAGTGACGTCAATACTTCCAAATGCGACTTCCTCTCACGTGTTTAGTTGCCTTCAAGAACAGCACCAGTGTTCGCTGATGTGACAAGCCGCGCGTAGCGATGCAGCCAGCCTTTTTTCACCTTCGGCTCTGGCTGCACCCAATTTTTGCGACGAACTTGTAGTTCTTCATCAGATAGGCGCACGGCAATCAGGCGCTCGTCTGTATCAATCACCACGACATCCCCTGCTTGAAGCAGGGCAATCGTGCCACCTGCTGCCGCTTCTGGGGAAATGTGCCCGACACTGATGCCACGGGTCGCACCAGAAAATCTCCCATCCGTGATCAGTGCCACGTCCTGACCAAGCCCCATGCCCGAAATAGCCGCAGTGGGAGCGAGCATTTCCGGCATGCCTGGGCCACCTTTTGGCCCTTCGTAGCGAATGACGACCACATCGCCTTTTTTCACCAAACCTGCCTTAATGCCTTCTCCCGCTGCTTCTTGCGATTCAAAAATCACGCAAGGCCCTTCAAAGCGAGTCACCGGAGTAGCTCCGCTCTTAATCACGGCCCCGTCTTGCGCCAGATTGCCAAAAAGCATGCGTAATCCACCTTGAGCAGAGTACGCTTGCGTAAGCGGACGGATGACAGATTCATCCATGATTTTTGCATCTTTAATGTTTTCACCAAGTGTTTTTGCAGTCGCTGTCATCGCATTTAAATTTAATATTCCCGGTTTTTTGCTCAATTCATTCAAGATCGCGGAAATGCCCCCCGCGCGATCCACATCTTCCATGTGATACGGCGACGCGGGACTGACTTTGCAAATTTGTGGTACTTTGCGCGACAATTCGTCAATGCGTTGTAGCGGATAATCCACTTCCGCCTCATGGGCGATGGCAAGTGTGTGCAACACCGTGTTCGTAGAACCGCCCATTGCCATATCCAAAATAAATGCATTATCAAGGGAATCGATCGTGACAATGTCGCGTGGCTTAATTTGTTGCTCAATTAAAGTTTTTAAGTAAGCGGCAGTGCGTTTGACTAGCTCTTTGCGTTCATCTGTGACGGCAAGAATTGTGCCGTTGCCTGGCAATGCAAGGCCAAGCGCCTCTGCTAAACAGTTCATCGAATTGGCTGTGAACATGCCAGAGCACGATCCGCAGGTAGGACAGCCATGCTCCTCAATATCAAGCAAATCTGCGTCATTGATCTTGCCTGCTTGGTGCGCACCAACGCCTTCAAACACAGACATCAAGTCGACAACCTGCCCCTTGCTAGTCACACCCGCCTTCATCGGACCGCCAGACACAAACACCGTGGGGATATTCGCACGAATCGCACCCATCATCATGCCAGGCGTGATCTTGTCACAATTAGGAATACAAATCAGGCCGTCAAACCAATGCGCCTGTACCATGGTTTCAATCGAATCAGCAATGATCTCGCGACTTGGCAGCGAATAGCGCATGCCAATATGTCCCATGGCAATGCCGTCATCTACGCCGATCGCATTGAATTCAAACGGTATCATGCCTGCTTCGCGAACCGCCTCTTTGACGATCTTGCCAAACTCCTGCAAATGTACGTGACCCGGCACAATTTCCACAAATGAGTTGGCGATACCGATAAATGGTTTGCCAAAATCCTCACTCTTCAAACCTGTCGCCCGCAACAAACTGCGATGTGGAGCCCTATCAATTCCTTTTTTGATCATGTCACTGCGCATGGATGTCCCCACTCCCTCTTTTTATCGCTACAGTCAATGATTGTTGTAAAAAAAGGAGCCGCACTCAGTGCAACTCCTCCACAATTACGCTTCTAATTTCGTTTTCGCCAAGTTGGCAAGTTCCGTAAATGCATGCGCATCCGCAACCGCCAAGTCTGCCAACATTTTGCGGTTGACTTCGACACCAGCTTGCTTTAAGCCAAAGACCAATCGGCTGTAGCTAAGACCATTTAAGCGAGCTGCCGCGTTAATGCGCTGGATCCAAAGCCTGCGAAAATCACGTTTGCGTCTGCGACGATCCCGATACGCGTATTGCAATGATTTCATTACTTGTTGATTGGCCGTGCGGAACAATCGGTGCTTTGAACCAAAATAGCCCCTTGCCAACTTCAAGATTTTCTTATGACGGCGGCGTGTAACCGTTCCGCCTTTCACTCTTGGCATGATAAATCCTCCTCAAAATAACCGGCGTAAGTTTATAGATACGCCACTAGCTGCTTAATGCGTTTATAGTCTGAGCTCGACACCATACCCGAATGACGAAGTTGGCGTTTACGCTTGGACGATTTGGATACAAATAGATGGCTGGTATGCGAGTGGCCACGTTTGAGCTGGCCCGAACCGGTTCGTTTGAATCGTTTCGCCGCACCCCGATGCGTTTTCATTTTCGGCATGTCAAATCCTCCAATCAATATAAAAACCGCTTGGCCAATGACGCTGTCATTGATTATGAGGTTTTTTCAGTACTTCCTTTTTCCCGTTCCTGAGGCTTAGGATTAATAATGATAATCATACTTCTGCCTTCTAGACGCGGTGAGCGCTCAAGCACTCCATAAGGTTCCACTTGCTTTGCCAATCTTTCAAGCACAGCCTGACCGATACTCGAATGGGTAATTTCTCTTCCGCGAAAGCGAACAGCCGCCTTCACTTTTTCCCCTTCTTGCAAAAACTTAATAGTGGCTTTCACTTTCGTATCAAAGTCGTGCTGTTCAATATTCGGTGTCATGCGAATTTCCTTGATAGAAACGACTTTTTGATGCTTGCGCGCCTCTTTCTCACGCTTGCTTTGTTCATACTTATATTTGCCATAATCCATAATTCGGCAAACTGGTGGTTTAGCCGTTGGCGCTACATTGACAAGATCTAAGTTTTTTTCAATAGCAATTCGCAATGCATCACGCATGTTGACAATCCCTAATTGGGCACCTGCTTCATCAA
>JAJZCJ010000319.1 GCA_021846145.1 Bacillota bacterium | reverse complement strand
ATTCGCACCAGGAGAAGAAGATTCTGCCAATGTGAATATTTTTTCGAGGGATACGGCAACTTGATCGGCTTGTGTCCATTCTTTTTGTAACCAGTCCAGTGTAATTCCGCCTGAATTTGTTGCACCCCCAATGACCCAATGTGTTTGATCGAGGACATAGCAGAATGTCCGGCCAAGTGGGTCCAGCCATGGTTCCTGAACCATGGTGCGAATGGCACCACTGGTACCGACTGTGACGGCAAGTTGATCGTTTGTTAGTACCCCTGAACCGACATTGGCAAGCACCCCGTCCGAACTGCCAATAATGACCGGTACAGAGGCAGGCAGGAGAAGGGTGTCACAAAGTGCAGAGTCCACAATTGCAAATTGCTTTGTTACTGCAACTGGCTCACTTAATTGATCAGACGTGATGCCTGTAAGCCGCAGTGCATCTTCATCCCAATAGAGGGTGTGTAAATTAAACATCCCTGTAGCGGCAGCCGTCGAGTAGTCGATCGACCACTTTCCTGTCAGCAACCACATGAGCCATTCTTTGATCGATACAAACCGATTGGACGGGAGAAACAGGTCAGGATGATGATCGCGCAACCACATGATTTTCGCTAAAGGCAACATCGGGTGCAGGGGGGTACCTGTGCGAAGATACAGGGTGTTACTCATTTCTTGTCGAATGCGTTCTGCCTGCGATCGACTGCGCGTATCTGCCCAAGTCATCATGGCTGTGAGCGGCATGCCTGCATGGTTCACCGCAAATAGGCCGTGCATCACAGCGCTAAAACTGATCGCCGCAATTTGATACCCTGCATGGCTTGTTTTTGCTGCAGTGGAGCGAATAACTTTCCATACAGCGTCTCGCATCTCAAACGGATCTTGTTCAGCGTAATCAGGTTGTGAGTGATAGTGACGGTATACGGACTGGCTCGATACGACCATACTCCCGTCTATCAAGAACGCAATTGCTTTTACGCTGGTGGTGCCAATGTCAATACCTATTACTGCGCGCTTATCTGTCATGGCATTCTTCCTGTTCCTGTTATTAAAATCTCTTCTTGGCGATAACCTCTCTAATTTCAACTAGGTTGGCAATGGTGTCATGCTGTCTGCGGATGGCGACCCCTGTATAAAGCGTATCCAGAATGCTTAATTGTGCAAAACGGGCGGCCATGGACTCTGTTCGATAACGCGTTTCCTGGCTTGTTGCGACAAGACATACATCGCTAATTTTTCCTATAGGTGTCTTGTTGTAATCTGTCAGACTGATAATTTTCGCTCCGTGTTGGCGGGCGATATTCAGTGTTTCGTGAATATCTTTATTGGTTCCGGAATGGGAAATGGCCACGACCACATCTCCCGGTTTTAAGAGTGCAGCAGACGTGACCTGCAAGTGCGTATCTGTCAGGGCGATGCAAGGGATTCCTGTCCTCATGAATTTGTGGTAGCCGTCAATGGCTAACATTGCAGAACCCCCGGTTCCATAAAACTCGATCTTGTTTGCTCCAGCAATGAGCCGAACAGCTTTCTCCAGATCAGATGTGTTGAGCAGGCTCAACGTATCCTGAATGCTTTGCATGGTAGCGGCAAATACTTTTTGTGCCACGTCAAGCATGGAATCGCCTTCGTGCACATCTTCGTGAATGTTCAGCGTAGGGATGCTTGTTTCAGAAGCGAGCTGAATTTTCAATCCCTGAAATCCTTGCAAACCTAAACGTCTGGAGAAGCGAAAAATAGTGGCTTCTGCACAAGCGCATTCCTCTGCCACTTCGGTAATTGATTGTCTAATCACTTCGTTCGGATGCTCAAGAACATATTCTCCGATCCGACGTTCCGCTTTTGGCAAGTTATCAAGTGTGGCTCTGATTTTTGTATAGATGCTAGGATCTATATTCATTTAGTGTTACCCCTCCAAACGCCGTTATGGGATATTTTTATTATATCAAATTTTTTTTCATATTGTTAATACTAACGAAAAAAATTATTGACATGAAATAGATTGATTAGTATATTCGTTACACAGACACAGGTATCAATGGATCGGAATTCAAGTTATCAAAGATAAAAGGGAGGTGCAAACGTCTTAATTATTTCTTTATGTAAACGCTTTAAATTCTTGTTTTTTATTAAATAAAGGGGGCTTATAATGTGAATCTTACGAAATCAACACTAGCAAATGTGGCTGTTGGAATGATCACAGCAAGTAGTATTATTGGTGCCTTTTCGAATCCTGGTGTCTCATTTGCGGCTAGTCAAAAAGTATATACGATTGCGCTTGCAAATTCATACATTGGAAACGGCTGGCGTGTGGAAATGGAGCACGTGCTAGAAGCAGAGGCTCTCATGCCTGGATTTAAGGGCAAGGTTAATCTAAAAGTGGAAAACTCCGCCAACAGCGTTTCTGCCCAGATTGCTTCCATAGATAATATGATTGCCGCACACGTGAGCGCGATTTTGGTTGATGCTGCATCTCCGTCCGGGATCAATGCCGTGATCGCACAGGCTCACCAACAGGGGATTCCGGTTATCGCTTTTGATAATAACGTCACCTCTCCATATGCTTACAATCTTGTTGCCAATCAGATGAAGTTTGGTAAAATCGGAGCGACCTTCCTGGTACATGCCCTGCATGGAAAAGGCAATATTATTATGAATCGCGGTGTTGCTGGAACACCTGCTGACATCCAACGCGCTGCTGGCGCCATGTCCGTATTTAAAAAATACCCTGGCATTCACGTAGTAGATCAGATTTATGGTAACTGGGATCCTGCGACAACTCGTCAGCAGTTTACGACAGCGCTCGCTTCCTATCCTAACGTAGATGGACTTTGGAGCGAAGGTGGTACCTACGGCGCTATTCAGGCGTTGCTTGCAGAAAAACACAAACTTTTCCCGATTGCTGGTGAAGCTTCCAATGGGTTTCGCATGGCACTTGCAACGTTGAAAAATAAGGGATTGACAGGAATCTCTGTGGGACAACCTCCGTTCTTTAGCGCACTGGCGTTGAAATACGCAATTCAGATCTTGGAGGGCAAAAAAATACCACACACGATCACGGTACAATCTCCCGTGTTGACGAGTAGTCAAATCAAAATCGGTGTGAACGCATTTCCTAATCTCCCTAGTTCCACCTATGATGACTTTGAAGGGGACGGTCTGAAATTTACCGTTCAGCAAATGGAAACAGGAAAATAATGAATTGAATTACAAGGCGGTGGAGAAAATTGATTTGTCTTCTCCGCCTTCAATTATTCTAGGAAATAATGAATTGGGAGTGATCTTGTTGGGCGGGTTAGCCATTGAGATGTCGGACATTACCAAAAGTTATGGAAATGTTCATGCGCTAACAAAGGTTAAGTTTGCTGCTGCTCAGGGAGAAGTGCATGGTCTTGTAGGGGAAAATGGTGCGGGGAAAAGTACTTTTATCAAGATTTTGTCTGGGATCGTAGTTCCCGACGACGGCGAGTTCAAACTTTTTGGAGAATTAGTGAACATTTCCTCGCCGCAAAATTCTCAGCGTAGGGGAATTCAGACGGTGTTTCAAGAGTTAACTCTGATTCCCGATTTGACA
>JAJZCJ010000318.1 GCA_021846145.1 Bacillota bacterium | reverse complement strand
AAAGCGGTTCCGATTGCCTTAGCCAAACGGCTGGAGGCAACAGGCGAACCGTTAAAAATCAATCTCTATTCAGGCGCTTCCCTTGCAGAGACAGATCGGGTGCTGAGTTTTAACAATTTGATTGAAAGGCGTCTTCCTTTTCAGAGTGATGAGGTACTAAGAAAGCGCATCAATCAGGGGGAAGTGCAGTATATTGACCAACACCTAAGTCAAACCCCTGAATGGGTGCGAAGTGGGATTTTGGGTGAACTAGATGTTGCCATCATTGAAGCGGTAGCCATTACGGAAGACGGTGGTATTATCCCCACCACCTCGGTAGGAAACTCGCCCGTATTTGTGGAAAAAGCGAAAAAGATAATTATCGAGTTGAATCTTTCGATTCCGTTAGAATTTGAAGGCTTACACGATATTTATTTAGTGGAAGATCGTCCGCGCCGCCAACCTATTCCTGTTATTGCTCCCAGAGATCGCATTGGCACCAGTTCAATTCCTTGTGATCCTGATCGCATTGTGGGGATTGTATTGACGCGCGAACTAGATGCACCGTCGCTGCTTACAAAACCGGATGCAGAGACACAAATGATGGCCAACTACATTTTGGAGTTTTTAGAGCATGAAGTAAGACTTGGACGTTTGCCTAAGAATCTAGCGCCTATCCAAAGTGGCATTGGCTCTGTCGCCAATGCGGTGCTCAGTGGTCTGCAAGCGTCGTCATTTGAACATTTAGAGATCTATACCGAAGTGATGCAAGACGCAGTGTTTGAGCTATTTGATGCGGGGAAGGTGGACTTTGCTTCTACTTGTTCATTTACTTTGTCTGATACGATGCTAAAGCATGTGCTGCAGTCCATTGATCAATACAAGTCAAAAGTGGTGATTCGGCCACAAGAAATTTCTAATCACCCGGAAGTTATTCGTCGTTTGGGTATTATTGCCATCAACGCGGCGCTTGAGGTGGATATCTATGGAAACGTCAATTCTACGCATGTACGCGGGACACACATGATGAACGGCATCGGTGGATCAGGGGATTTTGCGAGGAATGCGGCGCTTTCTATCTTTGTTACAAAATCGGTGGCGAAAGGCGGATCGATCTCCAGCGTCGTGCCGTTTGTTAGTCATGTGGATCACACGGAGCACGATGTTCACGTCATCGTAACAGAACAAGGAATTGCTGATTTGCGGGGGTTGTCTCCACGCGAGAGAGCTAGGGTGATCATTCAAAACCTTGTTCATCCGCTGTACAAGGATGCTATGTGGGATTATTTTACAAGAGCGGAACGCAAGGGTGGGCATACACCGCACTTGCTAAATGAAGTATTAAGCTGGCATGAGTTATTTGCAGACACTGGGGATATGAGAAAGCTTGTTTTTTCGTAGATTGATTATTCAAAGGGCGTTATCCTTTACGGGGACGCCCTTTGTCATGGTAATAATTAGTTGCTGGCTCTTGCGGCATCTTCAAAAGATTCCTTATGTGCGCCAGTGCAAAATGGCTTATTATTAGAATGACCACAACGGCAAAGTGCAACGTGTTCATTCGTCGTGAATTTATTGCCTTCTGCATCCAGTACTTCCACATTTCCAGTAACCAAATAAGGGCCGTTGTCCATTAACTTAATGCTTACATCTGCCATTTTGTCATGTCTCCCTTAATGAATATTTGCTACTTTATTATTTTACTATAGATACTTACTTTTTTAAATGTCTATTTTGTTTGCGATTTCCGTTATAATAATTTTGGAAACCATGCCTAAAACGAATGGGAGTGTGCGTTAGATGCCATCAAGTCAACAGCTAGAACATTATGCAGAAGTACTCCTGCGCATTGGACTAAACGTGCAACCGGGTCAACCTGTCTCGATTAGAACACCGATTGAAGCGGCTGAATTTGTACGTATACTGGTGGCAAAAGCTTATGAAGCGGGGGCATCCACCGTCAATGTAGACTGGCAGGATCCGCTCACTAGGAAAATTCGGATGCAACTGGAATCTGAAGATAATTTGGTGCAAGTGCCGAATTGGGTGGTTCAAAAGACAGAGGAACAATGTGATCATCACACTGCCTTTTTAATTATTGATGCCGACAATCCATCATTACTTGCAGATATTGATCCGAAAAGGCTTGCCATGGCGTCAAAAGCAGTGCATAGTGCCTTAAAAGAAGTGAACAAGAATTTCATGGAAGATCGAGTCACATGGCTAGTTTGTTCCATTCCGACGTCGGATTGGGCATTCAAGATGTTCCCGAATGGTACTGTGGAAGAGGCTGTTGATCAGTTGTGGGATGCCATTTTCAAGGTCATGCGTATGGATCAGGAAGATCCGGTATTGGCTTGGAATAATCATCTCGAAAAATTAGAAACAAGGGCACAATTTCTCAATGAAAAAAGATTTCAACGTCTGCACTATCGGGCACCGGGGACGGACTTAACTGTCGAATTGCCAGCAGGGCACATTTGGATGGCGGCTCGTAGCACGAATGGACAAGGCCATTGGTTTGTCGCCAATATGCCTACAGAAGAAGTGTACACGTTGCCTAAACGCGATGGCGTCAATGGCGTGGTGTCAAGCACGATGCCGCTTGCCTATAATGGTGTCATTATCGACGGGATAGAACTCACATTTGAAGATGGCCAAATTATCCATTTTAACGCGAAAACTGGTGTCGATTCATTGCAGGAACTGATCGAGACTGATGAGGGCTCTCATTACTTGGGAGAGGTCGCGTTGGTGCCTGTCAACTCGCCAATTGCGAAATTGAACAGACTATTTTATAACACGTTATTTGATGAGAATGCGTCTTGCCATTTGGCTATTGGCGAAGCTTATCCCACATGCCTAGAGGGTGGAAAAGAGTTGTCAAAAGAAGAATTGGTCGCACGCGGTGCGAACGACAGCTTGACGCATGTAGATTTTATGATTGGTTCAAACAACATGGACATTGACGGAATTCTAGAAAACGGAACTTCGGTGGCGCTATTTAGAAAAGGTCAGTGGGTGAGCTGATCAAAAGAAGTCGGCAGTAGCATTCGCTCCCTTTTTAGGCACGTGCGGATCAGGCATGGCATATGCTGAGAAAAAAGCAGTTTGGAGTGGATACGATGTCGATTGCACATGAGGGTAACCTGCATAAAACCCCTTATAGCCATTGGAGTATCTCTGGTTATCCAATGCCAGAAGATACCCCCTATGCAACGTATGACAACAATGGGTATCCTGATCTAAGTAGTTCACTGATTGACGAAATTGCAAAAGCGGTGAATGGCGAATACCACGCTATTCGTCGGTATAGTCGGATGCTCGAATTGGCACCTAATCCGTCGCTCCAAGCGATAATAAAGGATATTCGCCGAGACGAGAAAAAGCATTTTCAACGATTTTCAGCGATTTATGCTGCTTGGACTGGCGGGAAGCAGGTTCCGCTACAAAAGAATCACGTTCCTTCCACATTTGATGAAGGAGTCAATGAATCAATTGTGGAAGAGCAAAAAGATGTGATTTTTTATCAGGATGTTTCCAAAATGACGCGCATTCCGTATATTCAACGTTCGTTTTTGGATG
>JAJZCJ010000317.1 GCA_021846145.1 Bacillota bacterium | reverse complement strand
TCCTTCACGCTTTGGCGATCTGCCTGGCTCCACCTCTGTATTTGAAGTGAACTCAATGGAAATGATCCGCATGGTCAAGCAACTCAATGAAGGCATCGCTTTTTCCGGAAGAGCGCTTTCTGAACGTGCTCATTTTGTGGTGGGCGCGGCGTTCAATCCTCATGTTCACAATTTTGACAAAGCGATTTTGCGTTTGGAGAAAAAAGTCGAGGCAGGCGCGGATTTTATCATGACCCAGCCAATCTATGATCCGCAATTTTTCCGCATTCTCAAAGAATCGACAAAACATCTGCATGTGCCGATTTTTGTCGGCATTATGCCGCTTGTCAGCAAGCGTAATGCGGAATTCTTGCACAATGAAGTCCCCGGCATCTCGCTTACCGAGGACACTCGTGCGCGGATGGCACAGTATCAAGGGGCGCGTGCGCGTGAAGAGGGAATCGCGATTGCCAAAGAAATGATTGATGCGGCAATGGAATATTTTCGTGGTATTTACTTGATTACGCCGCTATTGCGCTATGAAATCACCGTCCAGTTGACCGAGTACACACGCCGTCAGGCGACAGCGAACTCGTGATCGGAATGTAACACAGCTTGCCCGTATGGCAGGCTTTTTTTTATTAGCTGTTGTATAATAGCTGTATGTATTTGAAAGTGGGGACCACGATGACTACAAAGCATGATTTAATTTTGCAACACATTGAAGAATTGCCTGTCGGGGATAAAATTTCCGTACGTCAAGTTGCAAAACAACTGGCTGTTAGTGAAGGAACAGCTTATCGGGCGATTAAAGAAGCGGAAGGTCAGGGGCTAGTCACCACCATTGAGAGAGTTGGTACAGTTCGCATTGAAAAGAAGCAACGGCGTGATATTGACCGACTGACATTTGCAGAAGTGGTGAACATCATTGATGGCACGGTGGTGGGGGGGCGTAGCGGTCTGCACAAAACCCTGCATAAATTTGTGATCGGCGCGATGAAAATAGAAGCGATGGTGAAGTACATCGATCCAGGGTCACTTGTGATTGTCGGGAATCGGGAAGCAGTGCACATGGCTTCGCTAGAGCATGGGGCAGCAGTGCTGGTCACCGGTGGTTTTTCGACGACACCAGATGTGATTGAACTGGCTGATCGCTTAGAGTTGCCGATTATTTCCTCTGCTTATGATACATTTTCTGTGGCGTCGTTGATCAATCGAGCGATTTATGATCGACTGATAAAAAAAGACATTTTACTGGTGGAAGACTTGCTAGGCGCTCAACCACCGAGTGTGCTATACGCGAATCAATTGGTGAGAGATTATCAGGAACTAGTAGAAGAAACAGGCCATTCTCGTTTTCCTGTATTGCAAATTGATGGGAAGTTAGTTGGCGTGATTACCGCAAAGGATGTCTATGGGCAAGGGCCGCACGAAGGGTTGGAGCGATTAATGACCAAATCGCCTATTTCTGTTACCTCTAAAACTTCTGTTGCCTCTGCCGCACACATGATGGTTTGGGAAGGTTTGGAACTATTGCCGGTGGTGGAATTTAAGCGTTTGATCGGTGTGATTAGTCGCCAGGATGTGATTAAGGCGCTACAGTACAATCAAAAGCAACCACAATTGGGCGATACGATTGAGGATATCGTGCTATCCCGTTTTTCAGTGGAAACACAAGACAAGCTGACCGTGGTGAGCGGGGAAGTTACCCCACAAATGACGACACATCATGGGGGACTTTCCGCAGGGGCGTTCATGACAGTGATTTCCGAGGCGGCTATTCAAGCGTTACGTAAAATTCGCGATGCCAATATGATGCTTGAAAATGCAACAATATACTTTTTAAAACCGGTACAAATAGAACAGCATATAGATGCGAAGGCGCATATTGTCGATGTCGGTCGAAAAGTGGGAAAGGTGGACGTGGAACTTTTTCGCGGGCAAGAACTGGTGGGCAAGTGTCTGGTTACCATCCAAGTGTTGGAACGCTAGGGGGTGGCGAGCGTGGAATCAGGATATGCGCAGACCGTTCTCGTCGTAGAAGATGAACGTAAAATTGCTCGCATCATTGAACTGGAACTAAGTCACGAAGGGTATCAGGTCACGGTTGAGTATACTGGCAAAGGTGGTCTTGAACTGGCGCTGGAGCAGGATTTTGACCTAGTATTGCTTGATCTGATGTTGCCAGGGTTAAGTGGACTAGAAGTGTGTAGAAGCTTGCGCAAAGTGAAGGCCACGCCGATTATTATTTTGACGGCGCGTGATCGGGTGGGGGACAAGGTATCAGGGCTTGATGCTGGGGCTGACGATTATGTCACGAAGCCTTTTGAGACAGAAGAACTGTTGGCGCGGGTACGCGCGGCGATGCGCAGGAATGGAAATCGATCGCATTTACAGTTTGCTGATCTAGAGTTGCTCCCCAATGAACGCAGAGTGCTGCGCGCGGGAGTGGTGTTAGAACTTACCACTAGGGAATTTGATCTACTGCACTATTTGCTAAAAAATGCGGATAAGGTGCTTTCGCGAGACGCTATATTGAGACAAGTGTGGGGTTATCATTTTGAGGGAGAAACCAATGTGGTCGACGTGTACATCAGGTACTTGCGCATGAAGGTGGACGAACCGTTTGACGAGTCGTTGATTCACACCATTCGCGGCGTTGGTTATGTGCTTAGAAAGTGATGAAACTGACAATCACATGGCGCTTTGTGGCGCTCTCCACGTTGGTTGTTGCCGGCATTTTTGTGATGTTCAACTCCTTTGTTTATTTGGAATTTGAAAATGTCAATATTCAAAACGAGAAGCAGGTGCTGCTCAGTCGCCTGTATGACGTGGAGCGCAAAATCTCAGATGCGTCCCTTCCCAGTGCGGTGTCCATCGTGAAGCAAGTAGTGCCTGGCCCACGGCAAATGGTGCGCCTACTTGGCGCGAACAACAAGGTATTGACGGCTTCGTCTGTTAATTTCCTCCCCGCTTGGGTGCCGCAAGGTTTGGGTCAAAAAAAGCAACTGGGCAGTGGGGTGATGCTGTATCAGCACAATCACCAACGGGTGCTGTTAGTGAGTGCCGAGGTACACGTACACCATGCCACAGTTACGCTGCAGTGGCTAGAAAATGTGGAAATGCTGGATCGCAGCATTGCATTTGTGTTTTACCTGCTGCTGACTGGATCGCTGGGAGGACTCTTGATTGCTGCGGTGGCAAGCTATTTTCTCGCACGCTACTCTTTGCAACCGATACGGGAATTAATCGCGACTGCCCGCTCTATTACTCCAGGGGATCTCGGCTCAAGAATTGACGTGCCAAAGCGTCGCGATGAACTCTCTGAATTAGGTCACACTTTTAATGCCATGCTTGATCGTCTCGCTTCTGCGTTTTTGCGCGAACGTCAGTTTGTGGCCGATGCTTCCCATGAACTGCGGACTCCGCTATCGGTGCTAGAAGGTTATGTTAACCTGCTTAGAAGGTGGGGCTGGGAAGATGAGGCGTTGCGCCGCGAGGCGGTAGCGGCAATTGAGGAGGAAATTCAACATTTGCGTTTGATGACAGGGCAAATGCTGTCCTTGGCGGAGATGGAGCAAGAGCAGATGGG
>JAJZCJ010000021.1 GCA_021846145.1 Bacillota bacterium | reverse complement strand
TTTACCCTCCTCTGCCTTTTCATAGTACCACAAAGCAAAAATTGCTCAAATTAACTCGTACTTTTCAAGCAATTCTTGAAGGTATTCCTCAGGTGTTTTTTCTACACCACCGTATTCTTTTTTTGTGTGTAAGTGAATTGCGTCGGGAAACTCGTCACTCAATATTCCGCGGATTCTTCTTCCCACAAGATCACTATCTGTAAATATATAAACATCTGCATCCGTGGATGTAGTTTTTAGCCATTGCAATCGTTCTTCGGTGGGAATGCCAAATGTACAAAGAATGATAAAATCTGGGGGCAACAATTTTTGTAGTCGTTCTTTGTCGTGTTTGCCTTCCACAATCATCACTGCGGACATTCTAATTCCCCTTTCTCATTCTCGAATGGTTCTGGGTTTTCTAGCAAGCAGTATGACCATTAAAATGATCAGGATACCACCAAGAATGGAGACTGCCGTTAAGTGGACATGGAGAAACACGATCGCCACTACTGTGGCGGTAAGTGGTTCGGCGCTCGCAAACAGACTGGTCTCGGCAGGACTAATCAATTTTATACTTGCTAAATAAAGATAAAAAGCTAAAAATGTTCCAAAAATCACAACAAAACCAATCAGGGTCACTGAAGAAACGGTGAGAATGATATGCGCATGCCATGGCCTGTCAATGATACTGAGGATCACTGCACCAATGATCATTGCCCAACCAACCGTCGCTGCAGTGCCGTAGGTATGAATAATTTTACTTGGGAAAATAGTATAAAATGCTAAGGCCACAGCAGAAAAGAGCCCCCAAAAAAGCGCCAAGGATGAAATTTGCAACCCGTTCATATGGCCGCCAGTCACTAATAAAAAAGTACCAAGAAATGCGATAACGACGGCAATGATCTGTTTTGTTTCTGGCAACTTTCTGTTATTAAATGAAAAATACAGGATCAACAACGCAGGTCCTAGATTTTGAAGCAAAGTGGCCGTTGCCGCATTGCCATAACGAATGGCCGCAAAATACGAATACTGAACACCGATTAACCCAAACACCGCAAATAATGATAAGCGACCAATATCCGCAAAGTGCGTAAATATGCGAAAAGCATCTGCAAGACCTTGACGCCATATGACCACAGCAATTAACAACAATCCAGAGATGCCCATCCTAACAGTAACAAGCCACAATGGTGATACGTTGTCATGCTGAAATAATACCTGAGCAGCCGTTCCGGAAAGCCCCCACAGCACCGCTCCGGTCAGTACCATGATCATCCCCTTCAAGTGTTGTGAGGCTTCGCTAGCAGGATAAATTGACAGTGTAGTTGTTGGCAGTTGTTGATTCACGCTTTTCGCTCCTTACAATAAATCGAAAACGGCGTTGACGTAACCTTTTACACCAATGGCAAGCGCGTCTTCATCTACTGTAAATCGAGGGTGATGATGAGGATAAGTGATTCCTAACTTCTCATTCCCCGCACCGATCAAGAAAAATGCGCCAGGGGCTTTTTGAAGAAACGCAGAGAAGTCCTCTCCACCCATTGTAGGTTCGGCTTTTACCACCGCATTTTCACCAAATGTATGTTGTAACGAAGCCTCAAGTTGAGCGGATACAGTTTGATCATTGATAACGGGTCGGTAGCCGTGCTGATAATCAAATTGGTAATTCGCATCGTGCGCATCACAAATTCCCTTGACGACACGCTCCATTTGTAATGGTATTTGATCTCTGAGCACAGGATCGAAGGTGCGAACGGTGCCTGTTAGCATCGCGGTGCTAGGGATCACATTATCTGCGGTGCCGGCAATAAATTGGGTAATAGATACAACAGCTGGCAAGAAAGGATCTTTATAGCGCGAGACAATAGATTGCAAGTTGGTTACCACGTGTGCGCCAATTACAATCGGATCAACTGTTTCATTGGGGTCAGCCGCATGCCCACCTTTACCCAAAAGCGTAATGCGAAAGGTATCGGGAGCCGCCAATAGTGGACCTGACGCAGTGGCCACAATACCCACTGGTAGAGAGGCCCAAAGGTGTGCGCCTAGCACCATATCTACTCCGTTCATTACGCCAACTGCCACCATTTCCTCTGCCCCGCCGGGAAAAAGTTCTTCAGCATGTTGAAATAAAAAGCGAATTTCGCCCCGTAATTTATTTTTCAATCCACTTAAGATTTTAGCTGTACCAAGTAAAATCGCAGTGTGTCCATCATGACCACAAGCATGCATGACGCCTGCTACTTTGGAGGCAAATTCAAACTGATTTTCTTCCGTGATCGGCAATGCATCCATGTCAGCACGTAAAGCGAGCACTTTACCTGGTAGATCGCCGATCAGTCTCGCCATGACACTTGTTTTTGTAGGACGTGTCACCACTAAATGGGGTATAGACAAAAGCATGTCATAGACAAATTGTGAAGTGTGTTCTTCGTGAAATGACAATTCTGGATTTTTATGAAAATGCCTTCTCCATGTGATTACTTGATCCGTAAGATCTTTGATTTCGCTATCCGCGTTAATAAATGTCTCCGACATGTTAACCATACCTTCTTTCCACGCGCTATTGATGTAGGTGATAAGGAATCGTTGTAATAATGATATCTTTATGCCGCAATAACCATGTTCGAATCATGAATGAAGTTTGGTTGTGCATAATGTAGTGCCACCATTTCTTAGGGACAAATTGTGAGATCATCACATGAATATGATCAGGGCGCCCACCCTCCCAATTCTCTAGGCGCGTCAAAAATCTAGTTAATGGCAACAGCAGTGATCGATATTCGCTCTTTAAGGTGACTAAGCGGCAAGGTTCTCCCCATTGCAGCCACTTGGCTTCCAGTTTTTCAATGGATTCATCATCAAACCCAATGTATACCGCGATCACATCCGTATCAATGCTCTTTGCAAAAGAAACGGTGTTTAACACCACGCGATTCACGCCGGAGATCAATACGACGGAAATCACGCGGTGGCTCTCTGGACGCATGGCAGAAAGATCGATGCGCAGTTCATTAGCCACTTGGTCATAATGTTTACGAATCGATATTGCTGCAAAATAGATGGATGGCAAAACGATCAAAACAATCCAAGCACCACCAGTAAATTTAGTGACAGCAAAAATGATCGCCACCACTGCCGTTAAAAATCCGCCTACCGTGTTCATCAATGCTTTGGCTCTCCAACCTTTGCCCTTTATGCGCAGCCATCGCCTTGTCAACCCAATTTCAGCCACAGTAAAGGCGACAAACACACCGATCGCATAAAGTGGAATCAGTGCGTTCGTGTTGGCTTGAAACGCTTCGATAAGCAGGGCAGAAAGGGCGGAGAGCACCACAATGCCGTTAGAATACCCTAATCGATCCCCGCGAAGTGCTAAAGATCGGGGTAAGAAACGGTCTGCGGCAACCAGTGCCGCTAACTGTGGAAACCCTGTAAATGTGGAATTCGCAGCCAAAATAAGCACGACAAATGTAGACCAGATAATGACTTGATAGATAATTCCCTTGCCAAAATATACAATCAATAATTGCGATAACATTGTATTATTCGGATTGACGGAAATTCCTTTAAAATAAAGAAGAAGAGAAAAACCGAATAATGTAAATGCAGTGATCAGGCCAAGTACAATGTATGCCTTGATTGCCCCTTTGCTCGATGGTTTCCTAAAAATCGGCACTGCGTTAGAAATGGTTTCGAGTCCTGTTAACGAAGAGGACGCTGAACTAAATGCTTTGAGTAATAACAGCATCGTTAATCCTTTTGGCATATTGCCAAAAGGAGGGGTTACGGATTGCACAAATCCATGCGATACACCGTTATAAAACCCGGTGATAATCATGAACACCATACTGGCCATAAACAAAAAAGTAGGCCATGCAAAAACAGTGGCAGATTCTGAGACCCCTCGAAGATTAATAATCATGATAATGAAAACACAAATAATGGAAAGTAAGGCATTATAGGGGGCCACCACAGGATATGCTGAACTGATTGCCTGTACACCCGCCGAAACAGACACCGCCACCGTTAAGACATAATCAATTAATAACGCACTTGCTGCCAATAAAGACATATATGGTTTCGTGAAGTTATCTTTTGCAATGGCATATGCTCCCCCTCCATTGGGATACGCCATCACGCCCATGATATAAGAAATAATTAGTACAATTAACAATACGATCGTGGTAAGTGTGATTGGAATGATTAACCATTTTGCATTAATCCCTAAGTTTGCAATTTCTGTGATCCCAGCTTCTGGTCCATAAGCTACTGAGGAATACAAATCTGCCGCTAAAATAGGCAGAGCAATTAACCAAAATAATTTGTTGTGATCAGTGTGCAAGTCTTTGGAGCGCATAGGACGCCCAATCAACACTCTTTTTAAGTTCGAAAAATTAAGCAGTGCAAAAATGATTGCGACTATCGCTAAAACGATCAGAACAGGATGAATCCAACTTGCAATATTAACCATACTGTGAAAGACTTCCTCCTTGGTATGCGATGTTTGAAACTGATTTGAAAAAATCGATTACCGCTTCACCTTTGAAATAACCACTCCATCTTCGTCTGCATATACGTAATCCCCCGTATGCCAATGGATACCACCAAAAAAAAGCGGTACACCGCGTTCCCCAATTCCTTTTTTCTTGCTCTTTTTCGGATTCGAACCTATTGCAAGAATGCCAATATCAATGGCATTTAATTCAGCGACATCCCGCACCGCACCGTTAATAATCACTCCTGCTATATTTCTTGATGCAGCGATTGCCGCTAACTGATCACCTAGAAGTGCACATTTGACAGAACCTCCTCCGTCTACGACAAGTACACTTCCGGGCTCAATATCCCCTAAGGCTTCACGCACTTTTACATTGTCTTCAAAAACACGGATCGTGTTAATCGGACCCATAAAGCGCTTTTGATTCCCGAAATTCAAAAAGTTAATTTCACAAATTTGAATTTCATCACCAAACTGATCAGATAAATCAGCCGTTTTCAATTGCATATTTCGGCCTCCTTTTTCTTGTTTCCCCTAGTATAAGCCTTTCTACAAGGCATGCAAGTTTCGTGTCAGAGTAGTCCTAATAGCTCAAGTGGCGCATTAATTATGTAGTCTGGATGCAGCAACAGTAGTTCATCAAGTGAGCCAAATCCATATGTTACAGCACATGTATGAAGTCCATGAGATCTAGCACCTTGTATATCATATTTCCTATCTCCAACCATTAAGATGGAACGATTGTTTATATGTTTGAACGCTTGCAATGTTTGCCTGATAATTGTTTCTTTATCTAAATCTTTCTTACTTCCGCTGCCAACTAGTACCGAAAAATAATCACGTAATCCGGCAGTTTTAAGTATTTGTTCAGCGAACACCGTGGGTTTTGAAGTAGCCACAGCCAATTTAATTCCCGATTGGTGGAGTGATTGCAGTAATTCAGGGATGTCTTTATAGACTAAAAATTCATGAACTCCTTTTTGTGCATAATGATTTCGAAATAATGAGACTGCTTTTTCAATTTGTGTTGGCGTAAATTTGAATAAGTTTAAAAAAGATTCTTCTAATGGAGGGCCGATGATTTGTCTTAAATATGAAATATTCTTTTCATAAATGTCAAAATGAGATAGTGAATATTGGATGGATTCAATTATCCCTGCTTCAGAATTTACTATGGTGCCATCTAGATCAAATAAAATTATCTCGTATTTCCTCATGTTTTCCCGTCCTTTCGCCAATTTAATCGTCATATGATTTTCAATATAACATGAAAATGCGATTGGAATTGTTATTATCTATCCAATTGTAGAATTCCAAAATTAGATACTAGTAACTATTTACATTTTACACAGTTGTGTAGTATGTTCTCTATATATTATTTAATACATTAAGGAATGGAGTGTACGAAATGGATGACTTACTTGGACGTAAAATACGCATACTGAGGAATAAAAGAGAACTAACGCAACAGGAACTTTCTTATCAAACAGGGATATCAGCACCGCATATCAGTTCGATCGAGCGGGGTATGCGTCATCCATCATTAGAATACGCAATTAGAATAGCTGAGGCACTTGGAGTCAACATTGGTTATTTCGCAGATTCAGGGGAAATTACTTCATTGCCAGATGACACAGGTTACCATAAACCTACTGACCTACCAACCTATTTACAAAGTTTCATCATGAATGAGACGTCCCAACCTTACATAGCCATGGCTCATCGCGTCAGTCGGCTTGATGAATCAGACTACACCATGCTCTGCGCGATGATTGAAATCATGGCTCAACGTAAACATTTAAAAAAATTATCAGTTGACAAGTCTTGATATTATCTTAAAACGCAAAGTTGCTCCAATTCTATGCTATTCGATAGAGCGGAGCAATTTTGCGTTATCATTTATAATTTCCCCTTTTTTATAATTTCAGATAATCATGCTCTCCTGTGATCATTCCCTAAGTTAAATGGGAATACGCTCCTTGTTCGTCACTTTCACAATGGTGTAGAATCATATTCAGCTTCCAAACATACATTCCAACATAAGCAAGGGGTTTTAGGAATTATGAGTTTATTGCGCAAATCATTTGAAGTCGTTGCCGATGATTTGGAGAATCGAATTTTGCAAAAAACGTTCAAACCAGGTGATCGCCTTCCCACCATTGATCAGCTAGCTATCCAATATGGAGTCGGCAAATCCACCATTCGCGAAGCGTTAAGCCAGCTTAAGGCCAGAGGACTGATTCTTGCGAAACAAGGCGAAGGAACCTTCGTCCAAGATACGCTACAATCCACATTTTCGAACGTGCCGTTTCAATTGCGAGAAGACCCTCAGGAATTGTTTCAGTTGTTAGTAGTCAGACGCATCGTCGAAGGCGGCTGTGCCGAAATTTCCGCCATCTATAGGGATGCGAATGACCTATTAGTACTTCGCCAAATTATTGATCACATGGGACTTGCGACCAATAACGAAGAACTTAGCCGCAACTATGATATTCAGTTTCATCACGCCTTGGCGAAGGCATCAAAAAATGTGTTTCTGATGCGCATGATGGACACTATTTCCAAGACCCTGGACATCACTATCCGAGACCTTCGCACTCTCTGGCTGTATCGCGGAGAGAATTCAACGCAAAACCTTTACAAGGAGCACCTTGACATCTTTCTCGCAGTGGAAGATCAAGATCCGCACTTGGCAAAAATGGCTACAGAAACACACCTGGATCACGTTCGTCAGGCACTCGAAGCGTACTTAAATACTAAATCCAATTCAACCGTATTATTCTAGAATCAAGACGACAACAGCACCAGGGCCATGGACACCAATACTGAGATCATTTTCTATATCAGAAGAGCGACTTGGCCCCGAGATGAATTGTATCGCGCTGGGCAAGTCTTGGCCTCCATACGCAGCATTCAATTCGGTTAATACCTCTCCTATGTTATTGCGAATCTGTTCAGCTTGCATGAGCACGATGTGGACATCAGGCAATAAACTAGCTGCCCGTCCTCTGCCCGCCCCTGACACAATAACCAAGCTGCCCGTGCTGGCAATCGCATAGTCACAAGCTGTAATCCCTACGATCACGGCCTGCGAAGAGGCATCTCTTACTTGCTGCTTAGCCCTCTGCTTTGCTCGATTAACAATGTCCCCCACTTCATACGCTTGCAGCGTGGCAGTATCCCACGTTATCATTTCCATCAGCCACTCCGACGTAATGAGCTTTTCTAATTCTTGGTGCAAATCTGCTAATGAATGAACGACAACAGCGCGCGCCCCTAACTTATCCAGTTCGGCAATCAGTATATCTATTCGATTCGCAATCGTTGTGTCAGCCACTTGCTGTGGTACTCGCTCTAAAAATGGCACCCAAGATGCAAGGTCACGCGAATTTCCGAGTCGTTTTGATAGATGCTCAAAAAACACATTTTCATCCATAAACATTCACCTTCCTTCCGGTGATGAGGGTGCTATACCCTGTCCCTGTGTGCGCTTATCAAAACGTTCGCGAAAAGTTTCATTAGGCAGTGCCGGCAAATCTCTGCTCCCCGTCCATGCGCGAAGCGGAGCAAAAGATGCCCGAAAATGCCCGTCCTCCGTAATCAGTCCTTGCATTGTCTGACCCATTTTCAACACCAGTCGGTACCGTTTTGCACTTGAAAAAGCATGACGATAACCTGCAAACGCCATGCGTTCCAGTCCTTTTGCACTACCTGCCGCCACGCTGCGTTGGCGCAAATAGACCAATAAATCATGCAACGGAATTTTTACTGGGCACGCCTCGTAACAGGCACCACAAAGGCTAGAAGCGTAGGGCAGATCTGCATGTTTCCCAGTGTCGTCGAGCAGCGGTGTCAGCACAGCGCCAATCGGCCCTGGGTAGACGGAGCCATAAGCGTGTCCACCTATGTGGCGATAGACGGGACACACGTTGAGGCAAGCGCCACAACGTATACAATGAAGGATCGTTTGAAATTTCGGGTCCCCCAATTGCTTAGATCGTCCGTTATCCACGATGATGAGGTGCATCTCTTCTGCCCCGTCCTGCTCATTAACCCGCCTTGGTCCTGTCAAAACTGTCATGTATGCCGTCAATTTTTGTCCTGTTGCACTTCTCGGAAGCAACGTTGCCATAACTTCCAAATCAGCAATCGTCGGTAAAATCCGTTCCATTCCCATCAACACGATGTGAGTTTTGGGGAACGTCGTCACCATCCGTCCATTCCCCTCATTGGTAAAAAGTACGATTGATCCCGTCTGTGCAATGGCAAAATTGCATCCTGTGATGCCAACATCTGCTTGTAAAAATTCTGCACGAAGCGTTTTTCTGGCAAAAGCCGTCAAATTTTTGGTGTCGGTAGCGAGCCCAACACCCCCCGCTTCCTCAAAAAGCGCTTGGATTTGCTTTCTCGTTTTGTGGATAGCTGGTATGATGATGTGTGAAGGCGTCTCTTTTGCCAACTGAATAATATATTCACCTAGGTCTGTTTCAAGCGCTTGGATGCCCTGTGCCTCTAGTGCATGATTGATGTGTATTTCTTCTGACACCATGGACTTCGACTTTACCACGCGCTTTGCTTGCTTATTCTTTGCGATATCCACCGTTATCTGTGCCGCTTCCTGTGCGTCTTTTGCGAAGTACACTTGCACCCCGGCTTGGCGAGCATTATCCACAAATTGCCGCAGATAGTGATCCAAATGAGAAATTGTATGCTCCCTAATCTGGCGTCCCTTTTCACGCCACTCTTCCCACCCGTCAAGCTCACTGGCCGCTTCAAGTTTTTTTGACTTCAAACGTTCCGTTGTATATTTCACGGCATTAATGAGGTAATCGTCTTCTATTGCCTCGTGAATGCGTTCCGTAAACGTTGCATGGTTGTCATTCATCGTGTCATCCCCTCATCTAGCAATTCCGCAATGTGCATGACTCGCGTACCATTGCCCAATCGTCCCATCCTACCGCCGATGTGCATTAAGCAGCCCATGTCTGTGCTGACCAGCACATCAGCACCCGTATGCGCCACGTGCGCCACCTTTTCATCTGCCATCGCGGTAGAGAGTTCCGGCATTTTTACGGAAAATGTGCCTCCGAACCCACAGCAGTCCTCCGCGCTTGGCAGATCCAGTAGTTCAATTTGCGCCACACGTTCCAATAACATGAGCGGTTCATCCTTGACACCAAGTAACCTAGACGCGTGACACGACGGATGATAAGTGACCTTATGTGGAAACACTGCACCTAAATCTGTCACTCCCAATACATTGACAAGAAACTGGGAGAACTCATACGTGTGAGTGGCTAAGTGTAAAGCGTCATCTGCCATTTTGTATTCGTTTTCATATATTTGCGGAAAAAAGTGTTTGATCATCCCTGTACACGACCCTGAAGGTGATACGACATACTCTGACTTGTTGAAAGCCTGCACCAGTGTCTTACCTACCACTCTTGCTTCCTCAACATGGCCGCTGTTCCACGCAGGTTGCCCGCAACAAGTCTGCTCTTTCGGGACATCCACTTCCACTCCGAGTTGCTCTAACACACGTACCATCGCCTCACCGACCTGAGGAAACAAACTATCCACCATACATGTAACAAACATCGATACTCTCATATGAATCCACTCCGAACTTTATTAATATAAATGCTACTTTACACTATACACATCTAATCATCTGATGACCATATGATTAGTCGTAGATTATAAAAAAAACCTCTTCCCCGGCGAGAAGAGGTTTTTTCCCTATGACTGAATCAACCTGCCATTTGCTGATAGCGGTTCAAACCGGGCATTGAAAAATCTCAGCGTAGGTGGTTCATAAACCATTTTCAACCCACTGATGAACTCTCTTTTTTCAAACAGTGAAATCACCGAATCTGCCACTACATCCATGTGGTTATCCGTATAAACTCTTCTCGGAATGGTTAAACGCACCAATTCTAGCTTCGGTTGATTATTCTCACCTGTGATTTTATTACGACCTGCCGATACAATTCCTCGTTCCATCGAACGCACACCTGAATCTAGATAAAGCGCAGCGGCCAAGGCCTGAGCAGGTAATTCTGCCTGATTCAAATGAGGAAGAAACCGTCGGGCGTCTAAGAACACTGCATGGCCGCCAATAGGTCTAACGATTGGCACTCCTGCATCCAATAATTGATTTCCCAAATACCTCACCTGATTAATGCGATGCTTGATATAATGATCATCAATTGCTTCATAGATGCCCTGTGCCATAGCTTCCATATCGCGACCTGCCATGCCACCATAAGATGGCATCCCTTCATAAAGCACCACTAACTCTCGTGCGCGTGTATATAAGTCATCATCATTCATGGCAAGGAACCCGCCAATATTGACTAGGCAATCTTTTTTTCCACTCATTGTACAGCCGTCAGAGTACGACATCATTTCTTTTAAAATATCTTTAACTGGTTTACTTTCGTAGCCTGCTTCACGTTCTTTAATAAAATAAGCATTCTCCACACAACGCGTCGCATCAAACATGACAGGTATTTCGTGCCTGTGGCATAAATCATGAACCTCTCGCAAGTTCTCCATACTTACTGGTTGACCGCCTGCAAGGTTCACGGTGATCGCCACGCTCACGTATGGGATCTTCTTTGCTCCTCCGACCTTTTCAATCAAAGCTGCTAGCTTGTTTAAGTCGACGTTGCCTTTGAAAGGTAGTTCAATCATGGGATCATGCGCTTCATCAATGATGATATCGACAAACGTGCCCCCATTAATCTCCTGATGAGCCCGTGTTGTAGTAAAGTACATGTTGCCTGGTACATAGTCACCTGGATGAATTTTTAATTGTGAAAGTAAATTTTCCGCTCCCCTACCTTGATGAGTGGGAATGACATGTCGATACCCGTACACATCTTTCACTGCATGTTCTAACTTAAACCAGCTCTTACTTCCGGCGTATGCCTCATCACCACGTTGCAGCGCTGCCCATTGAAGATCGCTCATGGCTGAAGTACCACTGTCAGTCAATAAATCAATGTAAACATCCTCCGAATTAATCAAAAATGTATTGAATCCACTCTCAATGAGTGCTTGTTCACGTTCTTGATCGTTGAGGATGTTCAACAATTCAACAGATTTAATTTTGTATGGCTCTGCCATTCTTCTTTGCATAATCTGACGCTTCCTTCCTACTGGGTGATATCAATCCCAGTATAGAGGTAAGCGCTTACTAATTTCAATATTTTGGATAACAGCGGTAAAGCTTCACCGCATAACCGCGAACTAGTAAAAAAAATGCTACCGGTTATTCCCCTATTCAAAACCCACCACCGCGTCATATGATGCAAGATGCAAATGAGGAGAGGAGGTCCGAGATGGATCATCCACTGTATTATCATGCAGTACGATTTGTTGGCAAGCCCGTATTCGCAGCTCACCGTAATGGAAATATTTATCACGGCGTGTTAAGTACGGTCACACAATCCGGGGTTTATTTGTTAAATTGTCGCCCTGTCACGCACTTTGCTAATTTTCATACCGAGAACACACCACCCATTTCCACTTTGCCAAACGCAAATCAGCAAATAAGCGTGACTCCTGAACTAATTTTCGCCCCTGGATTGTACTTTACCTTCGGTGCGTTAACGGGACTGACATTAGGCGCACTTGCATATTATTGGTAAACCAATCAATGCCCTATTGCTCACGATTAGGATAGGGCATCTACCATTAATACAGCGCGAAAGTTAGTTTTCACTAACTTTATTCCCAGTCCCCTTTTGCGACAAAAAACACTTTGCCACCAACATATAGTTGAAATTTATCCGCATCTAATTCCGCGTCAACATTGATTAACGAAGGTCGGCCCATTTCAACCCCCTGCACTACGTGATACTGAATTTTGGAGAGGCCAAAATACTGATGCGACAACAAGTAAGCAGCTAAATTGCCATTTGCACTGCCTGTGGCCGGATCTTCAAAAAAACCCGACTCATCTACAAACACACGCACATGTAACTGAGTAGATGGATCATTCTCCCCTGGAGCAAAAAGAAGTACATTTGCTTTAATTTGATGATCAAGAAAAGTTTGGTACCGCTCATGATGTACTCGACATTTTTGCAGTGCAGCGAGCGCCTTGACTGGAATGATGAGGGAGGGTAAGCCGGTAGACACCACTTGTATCGGAAATCGTTCATCAATGTCGCTCATTTGTAAAGACAACATGGCGGTTACATCATTAGAATCCGCAAAAATCCGGCCAAATGTGGGTTGGTTTTGCTTCATGGTCAATTCGTTCCTATCGATTGTAACGGGGATTTGACCTACCGACAGATTTAACAATACATTCGTTGCCAAACCGCCTTCATACACCTGTGATATGACAAAAGCAGTACCTAACGTCGGGTGCCCTGCAAACGGAAGCTCAACATCAGGCGAAAAAATCCGGACATCGTATCCCCCATCGACTTGTTTCCCCGACATTATGAATGCTGTTTCAGAAAAATTAATCTCTTTTGCAATTTGTTGCATTTCGGTAGTATTGATCTCCCTGTCTGGAATCAATACGGCGAGTGGATTTCCCTGATACTTAGATGCGGCAAAAACATCCACAATAAAAAATTTCAAAACAACACACCTCTAGTATGTAATGGGAGACAAAGAGCGTTTCCGACCTGAAAATGTAACTAGTTCCCGATAACCAACTGCTTTCACCAGTGAGAGCGCCTGATCATAATCTGCCCCCACATCTTCTGGACGATGAGCGTCAGAATTGATCACAATGGGAACATGACGTTTGAAGCTAGCCTGTAATAAGCCAGGTGCAGGATATAATTTACCCACTGGTTTACGCAAACCTGCTGTCGAAACTTCAATCACTGCATTGTTATTGGCGAAAGTTTCCGCGAGACGTTCATACCATTCTGCTAAAAACATGGGATCATCAGGTTCATAACCAAACACTTTAATCACGTCAGCATGTCCGACAAAATCAAAAAGATTACTCTCCACCATCTGAGTAAGGATCGAAAAATACTCATCATAAGTAGTCTTAAGATCCCGATTCAACCATTTTTCTTTCATTTCCAAAAGATCAAAACCAAAATCGCCTAACCAATGCACGGAACCAATAACATAATCAAACGGGTACTCCTTGATAAATCGCTCTAAAGCAGCCTCAGTGCCTGGTATAAAATCAAGTTCAATACCAAATTTCACACGATGACCGACGTGTCGAGCAGCTTCTACCATTTTGTAATATTCGTCAATGTTCTCCGTTCTGCGTTCTCTTGTCCAAGGGTTGTCGAGCAAATGAGCAGTCTGTTGAAAGCGATAAGCATGCTCAGATACGCCATATTCTTCAATGCCGCGAGCTTTTGCTACACGAAGAAAATGTTCCAACCACTCAACTGTATATGGTCCTTTTTCTGTATGCGTATGGTAATCTGTTACCATGAGTATTTCACTCCATAACGACCTTTTTTTGTTCGATATACGTAGACATAGTTAGGAAGCCGGACGCGGGTCAGTAATTCACCATCGCGAATTCGGGTTGCATAGCAACCTGCTTGAAATTTACTGTCGTATAACGTGCCACTATACACCCAACCCAATCCAACTCCTCCTTATTTCTTGATTATTCCTGTATCAGTGGAATGATAATCGTAAATGTAGTACCTATCCCTTCAGCACTTTGTACACCTATTTCACCATGATGCGCGTGAATCAAACTGCTCACAATGGCAAGTCCAATTCCAGTACCACCACCGGTGCCGCCAACGCCTCCTGTTCGTATCCTAGCTTTATCTGCCTTATAAAAGCGTTCAAACACGAACGACAAGTCTTGTTGTGAAATTCCTTCACCAGTATCTGTGACGCGTACCACTGCTTGCTGATCTGAAGCTTCTGTTCTCAATGTAATACTTCCATTTTTAGTGTGTCGCAATGCATTGTCGACAAGATTCGTTAGTACTTGTTCTAGGCGATCTTCATCACCCAACACGCGCAATGCTTTAGCATCTGTTTCTAAATGTAATTGTAACCCCCTTTCCAGAATGGCGCCATGAAATTTTTTCACCACACGTTTCACAATTGTTGATAAGTCAATATTTTCTATATGCATTGAAAAATGGCCTGATTCGAGTTGAGCTAAATCCAATAACTCGTTAACTAGCCGTCGCATGCGAAGTGTTTCATCATGAATAATTCTAATCAGTTCTTCTTGCTGTTCTGGTTTTTCTCCAAAATTGTCCATCAACGCCTCCGCATAACCCTGTAAAAGTGTCAGTGGTGTGCGGAGTTCATGAGAAACGTTAGCCACAAAATCCTTGCGCAAACGATCCAGTTGTTTCTCTTCTGTAATATCCCTCATGACAGCCAACGTGCCACGCAATCCTGTCACATGATCAGGTTCATAAAGCGGCGTCATACTAACTGCTAAGTCCCTGCCTTGCCAATGCAATTCTGCAATAATTGGTTGGCGCGCGATCAGTGCTTTTTGCTGCAACAAATTGAGTTCACTGAGCCAATCGCCAAGGTCATTGGTAGTGGACTCCTGATCGCGCATACTTAAGGTGCGCGCCCGACGCAACCACTGTTCTGCGGAAGGATTTAAGAGTGTCGTATGACCTTTTCGATCAGTGGCAATCACCATATCCATCATGGCATTTAGAATTCCGGCCATTTGTTCTTTTTCCTGTGTTAATGCGAGCATCGACCGTTCCAGTTCAGAGGCGACACGATTTAGTGTATTCCCAAGTCGGCCTACTTCATCCAAAGTAGCCACACGCACACGAATATCAAACTGACCTTTAGCCAATTTTTCCGCCGCGACGTTCATTTCCAAAAGTGGTCTTGACACATTTTTCGACACCACCAATGCAAGGCCAGTTGTTAAAATAGCAACCAATATCACTGCGAAAATAATAAGCGCAGGTATAGAATCGGTAGGATTCCCTGCGATTTGATTGGATAAAGTAATAATTAAGTAAACTAAAATATGCCCATCTTCAGCTTTAATGGGCATAATAGTATATAGATTAGTTTGTGGATCAGGTGCTGATAAAAACGCTGGCTTTCCTGAGAAAATGAATGGTTGATTTGAGTTTAACCGCATTTTTTGTGCAGAAGGCAGAGAATTAATATAGTTTGCTATTGGAATTGCACGTTTCTCATTTGTCGCAATGATGTAATAATGACTATGATACACAGACAACACTTGGTTTACTTTATTTTGCAAATCTCGTGATGGTACTTTACGCAATATTTCACTTATCGTAATGGCCTGCCGAGAAAGATCACTTTTTTGCATGGCAGCAACATAAGAGTTAAAAAATTGCTGCAAATAGACTGCCAAAATGGCAAGCACAATTACCACCAAGCCAATGATGGTAAGCCATAACTTAAGTACGACACTACGTCGAACCACTACTCAACCACCTCGAACTTATATCCAACCCCCCATACAGTGTGAATATGTTGAGGCACACGTTCCGACAGCCGACCCAACTTTTCCCTCAAGCGTTTAACATGAGTATCGACTGTGCGTTGGTCACCGAAAAATTGGTAATTCCATACATCTCTTAACAATTCCTCACGGCTAAATACTTTTTCAGGACGTTGTGAGAGGTAAAGCAGCAATTCAAATTCTTTGGGAGTTAAAGATACTTCCGCATCCTCCACTAACACTTTGCGGGCATCCACATTAATGATGAGCCCTGGAAAAGTGAGAACATGTCCCAAATTAGGAGGCTGTATCGTCTCTGGGATCGTGTTGCCCGCTCTTCGCAATAATGCTTTCACGCGCATTACCAGTTCACGCGGGCTAAATGGTTTGACCACATAATCATCGGCTCCCAGTTCAAATCCGTGAATACGTGTACTTTCATCACCAGCTGCAGTTAACATAATCACGGGTGTGTCCTTGTACTGACGAAGTTCAAGACATACATCACGCCCATCCATACCTGGTAACATCAAATCTAAAACAATTAACGCATAATCTTCTTCAAGTGCCATTTTCAGCGCAGAAGTGCCATTATCAGTTTCATCAACAATAAACCCATTACGCTCTAAATACATTCGCACAAGACGGCGAATGCGCTCCTCATCATCGACTACAAGAATTCGTTCATGAACCTCATTCAACACTTGCCCCTCCTTGGTAATTGCTATCTTGGTGACTTACAGAAAAAAATGTATACGCTTTAATTATAACATTATTTTGACAATCTACCATTACGTTTTTGAACCATCGTAAGTGAGCTTAGTTTATCTACTTCTGTCTCCGTTAAATATCGCCATTCTCCCGGTCGCATTCCTCGCAAATTAAGCGGACCATAGCGCACCCTAGTTAATTTCAAACAAGGATAACCGACAAAGTCCATCATATTGCGAACCTGCCGGTTGCGTCCTTCGTGAATCGTGATCTCCAGTTTGGTAGAAGTTGCGTCCTTCCCTAAGATTCGCACATATGCAGGCGACGTCATCCTACCATCTAAAAGAATTCCTTTACGCAGTGAACTAATGGCCTGTTGCGAAACTTCACCTGCCACCAACACTTCATATGATTTTTCCACACCGAAACCTGGATGCATTAAACGATGGGTTAATTTACCGTCATTAGTTAAAACAAGCAATCCACTCGTTTCATAATCCAATCGACCTACCGAGTAAACTCTCGTATCAATATCAGCTAAAAAATCATGAACAGTTTTCCGCCCTTGTGGGTCTGATGATGTGCTCATCACCCTGATGGGTTTATAAAATAAAATATACACGAAAGATTGGGTGTCTCCAATGGCGGCACCATCAACATCAATGCGATCCTTTTCTGACACCTTTACACCTAGTTCAGTCACCACCTTGCCATTTACACGTACCCGCCCAGACTTGATATATTCCTCCGCTTTTCTGCGCGAAGCGATCCCTCTTTTGGCAATCGCTTTTTGTAACCTTTCTGTTGTATTGTCAATCACCTGTGAAGTCTCCAATTTGTTTTTTATTTAATTCACTTCCCAATGATTAAATATACCGCAAAAACGGAGGCAAAGACACCGACTAAATCAGACCACAACCCCACCTTAACCGCATAACGTGGATTTTTAATTCCGACACTGCCAAAATATACGGTTAATACGTAAAGTGTCGTGTCCGTACTACCTTGCATCGTGGCCGCAATTTGTCCCAATAGCGAATCTGGGCCATGATGCCTAAATATATCGGTAACTAATGCCAATGAACTAGCACCCGAGATAGGACGAAGCAAAGCAATAGGCAACAGTTCAGGAGGAAAGTGTAAAAATTGAAATAGTGGATTCAAAGCATGAATAAGCAAATTCAACGCACCTGAACTGCGAAACACACTCACCGCGACCATCATGCCTATGATATTAGGAATAAGACTAATCGCCGTAGGAAACCCATCTTTGGCACCAAGCACGAACGTCTCATATAATGGCACCTTTTTGATTACCGCTACTACCAGAATTAATGCCAGACTCAAAGGCAGTGCCCATGCAGAGATTTCCGCCACCATTTACGGTTCCCTGAAACAAGTGGATGTTTTGCGGAAATATCGTTTACGAAAAAATCGATCCAATATGACTGCTGCTGTGGTGGCAATAAATGTAGCAAGTAACGTAGGCAATACAATGTCGGCAGGGCCTTTTGAGTGAAATTCTGCGCGCAGTCCAATCATTGTAGCGGGAATTATTGTAAGACTAGCTGTATTTAACGCAAGTAATGTGCACATCGCATCAGATGCTTGATCTTTCAATGGATTTAGTTTCTGTAATTCCTCCATCGCTCTGAGACCCAATGGAGTGGCTGCATTCCCGAGACCAAGCAAATTAGCACTCATGTTTGCCACAATCGCTCCCATTGCAGGATGCGTGGTGGGTACAGAGGGAAATAACCACTTGGCAATTGGCCGTAGCAACTTGGACAGCGACTGTATTAACCCCGCCGTCTCTGCAATTTTCATTATACCTAGCCAAAATGTGATAATGCTAATCAGCCCAATGGAAACTTCCACCCCAGATTTGGCACCGTCCCACAATCCAGTTGTCACTTGCGGGACATGACCTGTCACAAAGGCAACCATTATTCCTGATATCATCAGAGCAAACCATATAATATTGAGCAACCTGATTTCCTCCCCAGAAATTCAGCGGCTAGATGAGAATAATCCTTTTAATTTCCCCCACCAACTTTTAGCAGGTATTTCCTCTTTGGCGAGAAGTGGTGTGGTACCAATTAATTGGTGGTTCAGAGACACATACAAATTTCCTAATGATTGACCCAAATGTATTGGCGCTATGCTTTTTTGCTGCGAAATTCGATAAGTAATCTTTGCATCCTCGTCTGTACGTAAAGGATAATAAATAGAAAATTTAGGTACTGTTTTAACTTTTTGTATTATTCCGTCATGAACAGGTAATAGAAACTCTTTTTGTGTAATCGTCGCTACATTCACCCGGTGGTATACTCGTAAGCCATAATTTAATAATTGTTTGGCATCGCTCCAGTCTGATGGATCATCCAGAACAATGAGTACCACCTGTCTCCCCTCGATACTAGACGAGGCGGCTAAGCAGCGCCCTGCTGCTCTGGTGTAACCTGTTTTTACACCATCCGCATTCTCTGCCATCCACAAAAATTTATTTTTATTTTTTAGCTTCATACCTTGCAACTCAGTACTGCGTGAAATACGGTAATATTTAGTGCTCACAATTTGATGGAACAAAGGATTTTTTAATGCTTGCGCGGTTAAGCGTGCAAAATCATCAGCACTGGCATAGTGGTCTTTGTGATCAAGTCCATGAGGATTGACAAAGTGAGTATTTTTTAAGTGCAAATGCTCAACTTCCGCATTCATCAACTGTGCAAACTGTTGACTTGATCCAGCGACCGACTCTGCAATCGCCATGGCCGCATCATTACCACTACGCATCATCATCGCATAGAGTAAATCGCGCATTTTAATTTTTTCCCCAGCGCGTAGATACACGGAAGAACCCTCTTGGCGTGCCGCATTCGCCGAGACCGTTACGATTTGATCTAGCTTGTTACTTTTAATGGCGATCCAACCTGTCACTACTTTGGTCAAACTTGCAATTCTCCTCGGTTGATGACCGTTTTTTTCATATAAAATTCGTCCACTGCTCACGTCTAATAAACAAGCAGAAGCGGCATGCACAAATGGGACCGGAGTCGCAGCCTCAACATACAAATGAGTACTGTTAAACATAAAAACACTGATCACCAGTCCAGCAATATACTTGTTGATCTGAATTTTATGCCTCATCTTGTCCTCCTAGAAGCCTAAAAAAAAATTTAGACTATATTAATAAAAAAACGAGCGCGAGCCATCGCGCCGAAATCTTCAAGATTATTGATTAGTTCAACCGATCTGTCAAAGTGTCTTTTTTCTTTGTCATAGTTTCTAATTTTTCAATAATAGTTGGTGCCAGATCAATCAAACGATCATAAATTTGATTGCCAGGAACAGCAGAAAGCACTTTTACTTGTCCATGACCTACAACCAAAAATCCCATCGGGTTAATCGAAACGCCACCTCCCGCACCACCACCAAATGGAAAATTATCCTTATTCGTGTTTGCCAAGTTGTTGATTTCAAGCTTACTGTCTTGTTTGCCAAATTCACTGCCACCTGCAGCAAAACCAAAACCAACTCTGGAAATAGGTAAGATCATGCTTCCGTCTGGTGTCTCCACTGGATCTCCTAAAATGGTGTTCACATCGACCATGGCCTGCAGGTTCTCAAGTGTGGTGGACATTAGGGACTGGATTGGATGTTCCTCCATGCGTATCTCTCCTTTGCAGCAAGATAAGTATGCGTATGGCTGCATAGATAGCTTTACCGAGCCTGCTTTTTACTATG
>JAJZCJ010000020.1 GCA_021846145.1 Bacillota bacterium | reverse complement strand
CGGAAAATAATCTTCCTAGTTACTACACAACCAATCATTACAAAGTGGCGAAATATCTCACACTGGATGAGCACACAAGAAATCCAGAGGTGTTGTTGGCCAGCTTAAAAACTTGGAATAAGCTTTCACCCGCGGATCAAAAGATCGTCATGAAGGCGGCTGCCTATTCTCAACTCGTCGAACGGCGCGCTTGGAATGCGCTTGAACAACAGTCGCTAAAAGCAATCAAAGCGAACGGAAATGTAATTACTAAAGTGAATATCGCAGTCTGGCGAAAGGCTGTACAGCCTATGTATCAAAAATACGGCGCTCAGTTTAAAGGACTAATTAAAGCAATTCAAGCGACAAAATAAAATCAGTGGTGTTGGAACCTGAGCCGTTGGGAGTTTTGATGTCTCAACGGCTCAGATGCATGTTAGGTGCTAAAATTCGGCTCTACGCTAGTGGAGGGATAGCAATGGGAATAAATAGTAAGTTTATTCGTGTCATCGACCATATTGTCGAGTGGATGGGTGCCTATCTCATGGTGGCAATGGTAGCCATCGTTTTCATGCAAGTGTTTACACGGTATGTATTTCAGAATACACCGGCATGGACACAAGAGATTGTTCTACTACTTATGATGTGGTTTGGGTTTTTAAGCATTGTGATTGGCTTTCGTCGGCTTTCGCATCTAAAGGTTACCATCTTTACTAGTCGATTCCCAAAAAGAATCCAAATTTTGCTCAATAAACTAACCTATTTATTGATTGTTTCTTTCGGAATATTACTCGTAGTAGAAGGGTATCAGTTTGTGGTGTTGACTTGGTCTTCGTATTTGCCTGTCACTGGATTACCACAAGGCGTACAGTATTTAATCATTCCGATCGCAGGTATCATCACGGTAATCTATGGATCTGTTTATTTATTTAGTCGAGAGGACGAACGGATATGATGACTATTGCTACGCTGATTCTCTTGGGTTCGTTTGTTTTATTAGTTGTTTTACGTATGCCAGTTGCATTGAGTTTAGTTGTTTCATCGTTTGTGACTGGTTGGTATTTGAATGTTCCACTGGAAGTGGTGGCGCAGCAAATGCTTAATGGCTTAAACTCGTTTTCACTGATGGCCATTCCGCTTTTTATACTCGCAGGTGAAATCATGGGCGAAGGCGGAATTTCAAAACGAATTATTGATTTGTCCAATTTGCTCGTAGGTAAGTTTAGTGGTGGACTCGCTTTAGTTAATGTGGTGTCGAGCATGTTTTTTGGTGGAATAACTGGTTCATCTGTAGCAGATGCGTCTTCCATTGGTTCTATCATGATTCCCATGATGCGCCAAAAAGGGTACGACCAAGATTACTCTGTAGCGGTTACTATTACTTCTTCCATTCAAGGTGTGCTTGTACCCCCAAGCCATAATATTATTCTATATGCATTGGCTGCAGGTGGGGTTTCCATCACCTCGTTATTTGCTGCAGGAGTGGTGCCTGGCGTGGTTTTGATGATAGCAGTAATGATTCTTAGCTATGTGATGGCTGTTTTGCGGAAATATCCTAAGGGTACATCTATTCCCAAAGCGTTGTGGACTAAAATTATATGGAGTGGCTTCTTAAGTATTACTACAGCGTTTATTATTCTCGGGGGGATTCTTGGGGGGATATTTACTGCCAATGAATCAGCTTCTATTGCGGTGGTTTACGCGTTTATATTAGTTTTTGTGGTGTTTAGAGACATACCGCTAAGACGTGCACACCTTATTTTTACCAATACGTTCATCAAACTTTCTGCTGTTTTGTTCCTTATTTCCGCCTCCAGTGCTTTTGCATGGTTTCTATCTTATCTGCAAATTCCTGAGTTAATGATGCGTGCGCTGTTAAGTATTTCAAATAACAGATATGTCCTGTTCCTAATCATTGATTTGCTTATTCTAGTACTTGGCATTGTGATGGATATGGCTCCATTAATTCTAATTGCAACGCCGACTCTCCTCCCCATAGTCACACAACTTGGTATGAGTCCTATTCAATTCGGTATTATTTTGATGCTTGCTTGCGGAATTGGATTAGTTCATCCTCCTGTCGGGAGTGCATTGTTTGTCGGTGCTTCCATTGGTGAAATTTCGATTGAAAAGGTAACCATGGCGATGTTGCCGTTTTTGGGTGTGTTGTTTATTGTTTTGATGCTAATCACATATATCCCTGGTCTGACATTATGGTTGCCAAGCCTTGTAGTTCATTAGGAGGGAATTAAGTGATGAGAGTACTTTTATTAGGTGGCACTGGTGTAATTAGTAGAGCAATTGTACAGCAATTGTTGCTTGACCAACACGAAGTGGTGATATTTAATCGTGGCAATAAAATGGTTTCCCATGCTGGTGAGGTCGAACATATCATCGGCGATAGACACCACCTGGAACAATTTGAAACGCAAATGAAAAGTCAGAAATTCGATGTGGTTATGGACATGATTGGATTCAACCAGCAAGATGCGCAAACAACAGTGCGAATTTTTGGCGAACGTACAGAACAATTGATTGTATGTTCTAGTGTAGCTGCCTATCAAAGACCATTTCGTAGTATTCCAACAATTGAGGCGCAGGAATCCTTAATTGATCAACCAACCTTCATGTATGGTTATCAAAAAGCCGAAATGGAACGTTACCTGCATAACGAAATCCGAGAACGCAGCCTTCCGATAACGATTATTCGGCCATCGCTGACTTTTGGAATTGGATCAGAAAACATAGGCGTATTACGGCAGAATTTCGGAATTGTTGATCGAATTCGAAAAGGTAAGCCATTAGTGATGTTCGGAGATGGAACGACACCATGGAACTTTACGTTCGCAGCAGATTTGGCCAAAGCGTTTGTTTTTTCCATGGGCAATCCTGCGACTTATGGGCAAGCCTATCACGTCACGAATGGAGATCTGCATTATTGGGAGGATCTATATCTTGAGTTCGGTCGAATTGTAGGTGTTGAGCCTAATATTGTGCATATTTCGACCCAGATGCTAACCGCAGTGGCACCGCAGCTTTTCGGTCATATTGATGATGAGAAAAAATATCCAAGTGTATTTGACTGTCGGAAATTTAGCCAAGATGTACCCAATTTTCAGTCGACAATCTCTTTAGAGCAAGGGCTAAAGTCTATTGTACATTGGTATGAAGAAGCGCATCATGCGGTGGATTCAGCAAAAAATAAGTTAGAGGATAAACTCGTTGAATTGCACCAAGAATGGATATCGCAGGCGGGGAATCTGTATCCACGATAGGCAATTTCTCATCGTGGATACATCTTTACAAGCGTGCCATAGTAGCTATCTTACTGTTCCATTTCGACTGTCGTGTAATTAATTTATAACGATGATGTGAGAGGGTGCACTATTTGTATAGTAAACTGAGGATTAATATGAGAATTAAATTGCTTTTATCTTTTGTAATAGTAGTGGCATTATTTTTTGTATCAATTGTGGTTAACTACTCTCTAACACAACAAATTAAAAATGTGACTGATAATATTTTATTAAACAACCAAAGACTGTCATATGTACAGCAAATTGATTATGAAGTACGCTCTGCTGATGATAATGGTGCTTGGTATCTTATTTCTACTGATCTAAGTAAACAGAAAGTACTCTATAGTGAATATTTGGCTAATGTATCCCATGTGAGTAATGATTTGAAGTCGCTAGATAATCTATCAAAGGGGTTATCAGACTATTCGGCATTAGCAAGTTTTAATGTGGAGTGGCAATTATATCAAAGTGATAACAATGTAATTTTCCAGATCTTTCGATCTGGACATATTAAACAGGCACAAGGTATGTATACGCAAGTTCCTTTGGAACCTGTCATATCATCTTTAATTAGTTATACAGATAATCGCATTAATCAAAATAAAGTTTTGACTAACAGTCTAGCTTTGCAAACGCAACGCGTTACTTTGATCAATGGAAGTATTGCAATTTTGGCTACTGTGATCGGAATATTAATTGCATGGATTTTATCAAACCAGATAAGTACTACTGCAAAATTAGTGCGTAGTGTCGCACTTCGTGTTGCTGATGGGGATTTGACAGTCGAAAAAATAGTTCCTAAAACAAATGACGAATTAGGTGATGTCATCCTCGCTATGAATACAATGGTAGAGAGACTTCGGCATTTAATCGCGGGGGTTGAGAGCACCGTTGAAAAAGTGGCTAGTACTTCTGAAGAACTTAACATTATTGCAGACGATACCACCAAAGCTACGAATCAAATCGCGGCTTCCATGCAACAGCTTGCTGATGGAACAGAGGATCAGCGTAATGGTACTAAGAGAAGCACCGACGTCATGGGTGAAGTAGGCAATAAAGTGCACAAAATCGCCCAATCTTCCTCTGAATTGAGCCAGTTTTCGGTATTGACAGCGCAAGTGGCGGAACGTGGGAATGATATCGTGCATCAAACGATGAAGCAAATTGATTCAATTCATCATTCCGTTGATACTACTTCTAACATGATTATTGAATTAAAAGATCAATCTGATCAAATTAAAAAAATGGTGGCAGTAATCACCAATATTGCTGAAGAGACCAATTTACTTGCCATTAATGCCACCATTGAAGCAGCACGTGCGGGTGATCATGGCAATGGATTTGCTGTGGTGGCCGATGAAGTGCGAAAATTAGCCATCAGTTCAGCGGATTCTGCTAAAGAAATCATTCATGTAGTAAATAGTATCAGAGAAGTGACAGTTAAAGCAGTTACATCTATGGATAACGTTACGGCAGAAACACTTAGCGGGGTGAATATTGTTCAACAAGCGATATATTCTTTCGATGAAATTAGAGAGTCTGCAAAACAGATAGCATTGCAGATTCAAAGTGTATCTGCGCAAACGTTGCAAATCAATGCAGATATTCATGAATTGAATAATTCGTTTGAAAGCATGACAGATATTGCTGAAAAAGCATCCGAAGAAGTGCAAAATGTGGCTGCATCGGCAGAAGAACAATTAGTAGCCATGGAGGAAATAGCTCTCTCAGCTAATTCCTTAACTCAATTAGCACAGAATCTTCAGACGGTAGTTGGGGTATTTAATACGAAAATAGAGACAGCAGTCACGACTGGCTAAGTGAAGGCATTATCATTTGTCTTGCGCATCCAAGTAAGTAGCTCATTTGCAGGTAAAGGGCGACTAAAATAATAGCCTTGTACCTCATCACAGTCATTTAACCGTAAAAATTGCAATTCTTCCTCACTTTCCACGCCTTCTGCAATCGTAGTGATGCGCAGGCTCTTGGCCATGCTGATGACAGCTTTGACTATCGCTTCGTCATCAGCATCCGTATCAATATCCCGTACGAAAGACTGGTCAATTTTTAGTTTGTCAATAGGAAATCGATTCAAGTAGGCAAGTGAAGAATAGCCAGTGCCAAAGTCGTCAATGGACATTCGTACGCCATTTTGATGCAATAGACCCATGATCTTTATCGCCTTTTCTGGCTCTTTCATTGCTATTGTTTCAGTGATTTCAAGTTCTAGATAGTTTGCTGATAATTTTTCATTCGCTAGCATGTTGATCACTAATTGTGAAAAATTAGCTTGTTTTAATTGTAAGGCAGATAAATTTACTGCGATTGACTTTAGCTGCAATCCAACATCTAACCATTGTTTCATTTGTGCAATGGCTGTTTTCAGAACCCACTCGCCGATAGGAATAATGAGCCCACTATCTTCAGCAATTGGTATAAATTCAGTGGGAGATATCATGCCTAAAGTGGGGTGTTGCCAGCGCAACAATGCTTCCACACCAATTGCTGTATTTAATTTTAAAGATATAATCGGTTGGTAATATAGGAGCAATTCATTTTTATCAATCGCCATGCGCAACGCATTTTCAAGTTGCAGACGCCGATCTGTATGTTGTTGCATCTCCGTTGTAAAGAAACAATAGGCATTACGTCCGTCGTTTTTTACGCGATACATTGCGATATCCGCGTGTTTATATAGGAATTCCCAATTGTCTCCATCTGCGGGATATACCGCGATTCCAATGGAAGGTGTAGTGGTTAAATCGAAACCTTCGATTTGATAAGGCAAAGAGATGATATGGATTATTTTTTGCGCGACATGTGCAACGTGATCATCTTCAGTATCAGGCAGAAGAATAATGAATTCATCCCCGCCAATACGTGACACAGTATCCTGGTCTCGGAGTATGAACGAAAGCCGCTTAGCCACCTCTATCAATAGCATGTCGCCAATTTCATGACCGAGTGTGTCATTAATATTTTTGAAATGATCAAGATCGAGAAACATCAAGGAAAATGAACTATCATTGCGTTGTGCCCAATTAATAAGTTGTTTTGCTCGATCGGCAAGTAGCAAGCGATTGGGCAATCCCGTTAATGAGTCAAAATGGGCTAAATGTTGAATTTGTTCCTGTGCCGTTTTTTGTTCTGTGATGTCGCGTATGCTTTCAATTACCGCGATTACCTCACCATCAGGATCTCTCAAAAGAGAAGCTGTCGCGCTGAGATAGGCCTGTCCAGATGGCAAATGGGTGGCAATGGTTTCTCCGAAAAGTGTATCTCCTTGCAGCCATAAATGATCGTATTTTTCTGCATGTGTGTCTTCAAAAATTAATGCAAGGTCAATTAAAATTGGGCGGCGTTCACCATAGAAAGGGATAGCGTATTCATAATTGTTTTTGCCCATCATGTCTTGCTTCGGTATTCCTGTCATGTCCTCCATGGCGTGATTCCAAGCAATCACTTTCGCATCCTTGTCGATAACAAAAGTGGCGTCAGGCAGGAAGTCAACAATATCTTTCCATCGTCGCTCAGACTCAAGTAGTGCTTGTTCTGCGAGCTTTCGTTCAGTCATATCTGTGAAAATAGCAATGTAATTGGTCACATTGCCATCATTGTCAAGTACTTGGGTGATGGATAGCCATTCCAAGTACTCGCTACCATCACGCCTTCGATTCCAGGCCTCACCTTGCCAATGGCCATTATTATGATGATTAAAAAATAACTCTCTATAGAAATCGATGTTCTTGCGTCCTGATGTTCTTCCCACCACTTCGTCAACGCCGTATCCTGTGATCTCCGTGAACGCGTTGTTCACCGTTAGAATAGTTCCGTTGCTATCAGTGATCGCGATGCCTTCATGACTTTGCTCGAATACTTGGGCAGAAAGGTGTACCTGCTGTTCTGCTGCCGCATGGTTGGCTGCCATATCGAATTGATCTAATGCAAACCCAATATCCATGCACATTTCTGTCAGCAAAGCAATCATCTTTTGATCAAAAACATCTTGTTTTGCATGGAAAACGGTTAACGCTGCATACACTTTGCCCGCTTTTTCAATTGGGAATGCTGCAGCTGCCTTAAAATTAAACTGTTGGACTTTGTGTCGCCAGATGGCAGTGCGTTCATCTTCTTGATAGCGTTGAATAATCACAGGGTGATTTTCTCTGATCGCTGTTGACACAAGGCCAATGCCACCGGGTTGATCTTCTCGCAACGAAAATTTAAGTTCTGTCCAAGGTAAATTAGCCCCTTCAGTAGCTACAGGGCGAATGTCTCCGTGTGCTTCATCTGGTCGACCAATCCACGCTAGTTCCATGCCACCAAATTCCACGGCAATATGACAAACTTCATTAAATAATGTGTTTTCGTCTTTGCAGCGGACGATCATTTGATTGGTTTGTGCGAGCGTCATATAGATCTGGTTCAGGTAATGAATATGTTGTTCTGCCTCTTTGTGTTCGCTGATGTCAATTAGTACGCCGATGATCCCGCCTATCTGTCCATCCGGTTTTGTAAATACCGCTTTATGAAAAATGACGTCATGGGGAATTCCCTGTGCGTCATAAGCCATAGATTCATACACCGCTGTTCCTTGCTTTTCTATAATTTCCATATCTTTAGCGTGATGTTCAGTTGCCGACAAAGTGGGGGCAAGATCAAAAACAGTCTTATTCAATAATTCACTTTCAGAAAGTCCATGATAGACTTCATATGCGTGGTTGACATGCAAAAAACGACCGTCTACTCCTTTATAAAAGGCAGGCACAGGAATAGAATCAAGCAGTAATTGGCTGAATTCAAGTTGTTCTTGCAAGTTAATTTCTGCATTGTGCAGCATAGCCATCGTATTATTTAGTGCGATAAAGGCATCACCAATTTCATCGTTAGATAATTTACCTATCACATCAAATTGTCGATCCCCTTTAGCCACACGCATGAGTGAAAAAATGAGACGTTGTACTTGTTTTACTAGATTATTTGCCAGCAAAATGGCAACGGTTATTGATAAGAACAGCGCCAGCACTGAAGCAATGTACAATGTGTAACGTAGTGCCGTCATGGATTGGTTAAGTAATTGATGAATAGTCTGGTATTTTTTGTGATAGTAATTTTTGATGTGGGTTAAATCATTAGTGAGCGTCGTGGAAATATTTGCATTAGTTACTAATTGTGTGGTGATGGCAGCGCGTAAATTGCCAGCATGAATGGCCTGAATGACATGCTTTGAATAATTAGCATAAATTCCTAGTTCGCGGGTAAGTCGGTGATAGTCACTAGATGGCATACCAAGTTTTGGGGCGGTCAATAAATCAGCATATACCTCTCGTTGTGATTGTAACGCGTCTGCAATTTGCGGAGCCACCATGGTTTCACGATGATCCATTGCGGCTAGCACGGCCATGTTTAAGTCATCATCCCAACGATAAAATCGGCGCAAAATTTGTTCTGATTGGAGCATCATGGGACTATAGGATTGTGATTCTATGGCAAAGTCATGGGAGGAGACTTGAACATCATGCAAAACAAAAACTGCTGAAAAGAATAGAATAATAACAGGTATCAGTGTGACACCGATAAATTTATATAAAAGACCAATCCGAATATTTTTGAATTTCATTAATACACCCTCTATAGCACCAATTTCGACAACTTGTAGAGTTAAAATAATTCTACCATATTTATTTAGAAATTTTTACTTATTTTTAACGTGGGCAGATGCGTAAGAATCGATCTGCCCACGTGACTCATTAGTAAATGGGGACGGTCGTACAGACTTCTTTTGTTCCATAAGGAATTAGTAGCAAGAACAAAACGAAGATAATCAGAAACACGATAGCCCAACGTGATAATCCACCGTATGCTCCATCAATCATGATGACGGTCACCCCTCCATTTTACTATTGCATTACAATCAGCCGCTATATCCGCCGCCCAAACCTGGGACAAGCAAGAAGAACAGGACAAAGATGATCAAAAACACGACTGCCCAACGTGTGTAACCGCCAAATGCTCCATACATCGCAACACACCTCCATCATTTGATAATGAACAATACGGAATCTGCGCAGCAGTGGTGTCGACAAACGTCTATGGGTCAAAGAATTTAGTTTTTAAAAATGCGGCGCACCTTGGCGATAGACATGGGATCGCCAAGCACGTGCACCACGTCAGATTGCTCTAGTGTGGAATGTCCGCGGGGCACAATGCGTTCATCGCCACGTTCAATGGAAATAAAAAGCACATCAGCGGGTAGACGCAAACTGCGTAGGGAAAGACCATTCACTTTTTTTGAATTTATCGTGATCTGATCGATCACCCAACCTGACGGAAGTGTTCTGCTATCAATGGTCAAGTTGGGAATTTCATGTGTTTCATCAGGTGAGGGAACCGCTACCTTGCTTAAAAGACGCGAAAATAGTGCCGGGGAAGTGATACTGGTGACGATGGCAAGCACCGTATAGCTGGTGGCTTCTGCAGCAGAAATCATGCCAGTATTGAGTGCGATCTGGCTGATGGCAATAATCAGGCTAAGTCCAGATGTCATTAATAAACTGGCAGCCATTCGTTGCCGATAAGGGAAATTGCGAAAAAACCAGATGCCTACCAACAGTTTGTTGGCATACATCATGACTAGAATGATGCCTAAGATCACCCAGTAACTGATCGAAGTGTGTAATTTACTGATATTGAAAGTTAGCCCCACATTGACAAAGAAAACTGGAATTAGAAATCCGTAGCCAATTGTGTTCAGTTTGCGCACTAGCAGGGAATTTCGTTCATTGGTAAGTAACGAGATCATGGCACCAGCCAAAAAAGCGCCCACTACCACTTCGGTACCCAGTGTTTCTGAAAAGGCGAGAAATAGCAAAATCAACGCAAAAGATCCACGCATCCCCATTTCCGAAGTGGCGCTTTCCAACATCCCCCAACCCTTAAAGCGCATGAAAAATTTAAGCAGCAAATAGACAATGATAAACAACAAAATGACACCGATTATCAAGAATAAACTGAGCGCATTCCCTGTAACGTGGACGGTCACGACACCAGTGATCAAAAACAACGTGCCAATATCGATCGCTAAGCTGTATATTAGGATCGATTGACCGTATGGGGAGGCTAACCACCCTTTTTCTTTTAAGGCAGGCAGAATTACCCCGATAGAAGTGGTGCTGATGATTAACGCGACAATCAGTGGATGCTGGATCAGGTGAGCATAATATAATAGATAAGCGATTAGCAATGAAATCGTAAAGTTGAATAGGAAGAAAAGCAAGCCTTTTATCCAAGTAGGGTGCTTTTCTTGGGACAAAACAGAATTTCTCCCCAGCAGTAAGTCAAAGTCTAGTTCGAGCCCTGAAATGAACATTAAGTATGAGAAACCAAATTCAGCCAAAAAGTGAATGAAGGATGTGGATGATGCAAAGTGAAGCAAACTTGGTCCAAAAAGGATTCCAAGTACAATCTCAATCGCTATCGAAGGGATGTAACTGCGAAACATCCGGGTGCCTATCCAAGGGCTGACCAATGCGGCAATCGTAACGAAAAATAGAGAGTAATAAGTATGACCCATGATAAAAAAATTACAGTACTGAAAATAGCTTGTCAACTAGTTCGCCATCAAGCCGATTTACAGAATTAATAGTTATCATAAAACAGACTGGGTTTGTCTTTATACAGGACAATGAATGAGAAGGTGTCTATCACTTTGCGTATTCTTATTATTGATGATGAAAGGCGCTTGTTACAGGCGTTAGAACAATTATTGAAAGATCAGAACTACAACGTAGATACCGCCGAAGATGGTTCAGAAGGCTTGCACAAGGCATTAGAAAATGCTTATGATTTACTGATTGTGGATGTGATGCTGCCGTATCTTACAGGGTATGAACTGGTGCAGCAATTACGACAAGAAGGAGATTCTACGCCTATTTTATTTTTAACCGCTAAAGACTCGGTGACAGATCGCGTAGAGGGACTTGATAGTGGTGCAGATGACTATCTAGTTAAACCGTTTGCCACTCAAGAATTACTGGCTAGGGTGCGCGCGTTGACAAGAAGATCTGGAGATTTGATTGGTGTCAATGAGCTTGAATCTGGGCGATTTCGATTGGATCTCATTGCAAGAACGGTGTATTTTGAAGGGCAAGTACTAACGCTGACACCGAAAGAATTTCAATTGTTGGAATTGTTTTTGCGAAATCCCAATCGAATTTTGCCGAAAGAACTGATTTTGGATCGCGTATGGGGGTTAGACATGGATATTAATGTGGTGGAATCATATGTCCACTTTCTTCGCAAAAAAATTCAGTTGCTTATTGCCGATACGACAGTGGCTGCTAGTCCGGTGATAGAAACGGTGCGGGGTGTGGGATATCGCCTGAAGGACGCATGACGTGTTTACAAAAACAAGGATTAAGCTAACGGTGTTGCTAGCAGCTCTTCTTATCGCACTGTATGCGTTGTTATCGATGGTAGCAGGTGCGGTTGTCAATACGTTGACCATTGGTCAGGTAGATCGATCCTTAAAAGCAGGAGCCCTCGGATTTTTGCAACATCCGAATCTCCTTAACTTAGCCATCAACCAGCCGCAAACTAATGTATTGCCAGGGGATCATTTCCCCCCACATCTAGGGCATCCAATTTTTCTTGTGGACATACGATTAAAAAATGGGCAAATAGTAGCTACCAATGACATGGGGCTGGCAAAATCTGCTCCTTTCGTGGCTGCTATATATGATAAGATGCAATTTCAGTCTTGGTACGATCCTACAACAGGGAATCATTTGCGTTTAATTATGGTGCCAATGCAAAATCAAAAAGGTGAGACAGTAGGTCTTTTGCAATTGGGAGTCGATATTTCTCCTCAAGTACAGGTGTTGCAAAAATTTTGGCAAGTGTTTGTGAGCATGGGTTTGATCGGGTTTGTGGTGGCGTTGTTTGTTGGTTATTACGTTTCAGGCCGCGCGCTTCGACCGATTAAAAAATCGTGGATTTCGCAACAGCGATTTGTTGCCGACGCCTCTCATGAATTGCGGACACCGCTTGCGATTATTCAAGCCAATCTTGATTTGGCGCTTAGTCATGGAGACAACGCGGATGTAGAGGTGCTTGAGTGGGTCAGCAATGCCAAAGCAGAAGCGCGTAGATTGACGCGATTGACAGCAGATTTGCTAACGCTCGCCCGCTCAGATGGACATGAAACCGTATTAGAATTGACAGAAGTTGATTTGCCAAGTGTAATCACAGAGGTCGTCGATTTATTCACGCCCCTTGCCGAGGATAAAAAAATCCAACTACGATATGAACCGGATACTAAAGCGGGATTGCCAAATGATCCTGTAAAAGGTGATCAGGCTAGGTTGCGCCAACTGCTGATCATCTTGATCGATAACGCTTTAAAATACACGCTTGAAGGTGGCCAAATTACCATCACTTCATACGTTCAACGGCACCACACGGTACTGCGGGTGAAAGATACTGGAATCGGCATGGATCGAGAAGAAATGACCCATGCCTTTGATCGTTTTTATCGCGCGGATCAAGCGCGTAAGCGGGAGAGCGGTGGTACTGGGTTAGGACTGTCGATCGCAAAATGGATTGTCGAGATGCATGGCGGAAAAATTAGTGTTCAGAGCGCAAAGGGTGAAGGCAGCATATTTATGGTTGTATTTTAGCGAAGGTTTTTAATTTTTAGTGGAAGTCTGATATGCTAGATATAATGATTGAACAAGAAAATGAGGCGAATAAGTTGGCAGATTTGTTATATGACAAAGTGATAAAATGTATCAATTGTGGGCAATCGTTTAAAACGAAGAGAATGAGAGTGAACAGCGTCAGAATGCAGACGGTAGACACCGATTTTTGCCCTCATTATTTAAAGGAAAATCCCATTTATTATGACGTTAACGTTTGTCCGCATTGTGGATTAGCTTTTACCGATTCGTTTTCTCCCATCATTCCTGTACTTCGCGAAAATCTAGAGAAAGAGTATCTTACCAAAATCCGTAGTCCGCAATTGTGTGATGAGCGGTCGTGGGACGATGCCTTGCGCAGTTATGAACTGGCTTTTTTGTCTAGTCGAATTTTACGTGAAAAGCTATTGATTCAAGCGAATTTAGCGCTGCGCATTGCTTGGTTATACAGATACCAGAGCAGGAAAGCGGAAGAAAAGCGGTTTCTTGAATATGCGGTGACGCTTTACGTGAATATGTATGAAACACAGGACTACGATGAAGAGGTCATGCCTGATGCAAAATTGATGTACATTATCGGTGAACTTTTTGGGCGTTTAGAGCAGTGGGAAAAGACTCGCATTTGGTTCAGCCACTTGTTCATGGACAAAGCGGCTGATCAAAAATGGAGAACCAGGGGTAGGGATCGCTGGCTAGAATATAAAAATCATCAAAGTAACCTCGAAGATCCTGATGGTTATGCGGGCGTTCGCTAGGGAAAATGATTATTTGATGAAAAAAAGTGAGAGTGTCAATATGAACCCGATGAAGATTGCCACGGTATCCTTGGAGTTCATTTTAAGTTGGATACAAGAGGTGCGAGTTCCACCGATCTTGCGGTAGCCTCTGACCTCCATGGCTAATGATAGGTTGTCTGCCAATTGAAAAACGGCTAATAATAGCGGAATCATGACAACGTGTAGGTCTTGAATGCGAATGTTCCCTAGTTTCGCGCGGGATTTTCCACGTGCTCTCACGATTTTGGAAAAACGAGTAACTTCTCTCATGATCATGGGAATAAACCGCAATATCAGTGCTGCCGTTAACGCCACTGCTTCTGCTGTATGTTTCATGCCTGGTAGCAGTGATAATGACTGTTCAAGCCCTTTTTTAATTTTCATATGACTGGTCGTTAAGGGGAGTAAAATCCCAAGCATCATAATCAGAAATATTTTAAATAGCTGTTGCAATGTGGTTAGTGCATGCGCTAGCGAAAAACCAATGTTAATAAAATGAACTGACTTAAATACCATCACGAGTCCAGACAATCCTACCGAGATTACGGTAAAGGCCACAAAAGGGATAAGAATTTTTTTAAAATCCGCAAAAGTAACTTTTGCAATTTTCACAATTACCACTGCTATGAAGGAGGCAAATAGCAAACCAGCCCATGAAGATTGAACGAATATTCCGATCGAGAACAAAATGTAGAACAGCCATTTTGCTCGGGGATCGAGATTTTGGATTACGTGATTGTTCAATTGAGGTTCCACATCTAAAGATGAGTCATCTGAGTCACTTGTCGTGAGTGCTTGTTGGTGATGCTGTAATTGTCCTTCACGTGGTGGTAGCCCAATGGTTGGGCTTGTGATCGCGGTGGCCATGGCTTTTGCGGACACACATCCCATTGGTGCGCTCATGCCTTGCTCATTCAATAATACGGCCACTTCGACGGCGATCGGAAATCCCACCTCCGCTTGTCGTAATATGTCCGCATTTGCACACAACTCATCAGGTGTAAGACTAGCAAGTAGGCTCCCTTTGTGCATTACTAGGATCTTGTCAGCTAAGGGGAAAAAAGCATCAAGATCGTGGGTGGCAATGACCATCCCACCTTTCGCTGTCGTTTTCCATGATTTAAAAAAAGCAATCAACGTTTGCACCGCTGCAGGGTCTAACCCTGAGGTGGGTTCATCTAAAAATAACCACTCCGGTTGTGTTGCAAACGTGCTTCCCAGTGACACGCGGCGCTTTTGTCCGCTGCTTAACAGTAATGGAGATTGAACAAGCAGCTCTGATGCTAAATTGACGGTGTGCATCGCAGACATCGTGCGCGCCGTGACCGCTTCTTTGGGAAGGCGAAAGGGTTTTAATGAATAGTCAAATTCGCTTTTGACGGTACGGGCAAATAAATGATGTTCAGGGTATTGAAACACATAGCCTGTCTTTAACCTGACTGCGTCAATGAGGCGCTTTTTTTGCCACATCGGCTGTTTGTCAAACCACACCGTTCCTGACTTGATCGTAGTTAGGCCTGCTACTACATCTAACAATGTAGTTTTTCCGGAGCCCGTTTTGCCTATTACCAACGTGATGGTCCCGTTTTCAAAAGTACAATTTATATCCTTCAGGATTTCTTTTACAGGGGAAGTTTTTGTCGTCACTGACACATGATCCATGATGATAGTCATCTATTTTTTACCACCTGTACGAGTTGTTCTGCAGAAATTGGCAAAAAGGCGAGTGATTGGCCAAGCGCGAGCAGGTGTTTTGCAACTTGCACTACATAAGGCAGTGTAAACCCAAGTTGTTCACATGGACTTATTTTTGATCCCTCGATTGTTGTATAAAAAAAGGCTTGACGATCACCGTTAAATACTATTTTGCCATCTTCAAGGACAATCACACGGTCAACCCAAGCGAGTTCTTCCATCCATTGTGTAATCCACATGATTGTCTGTCCATTTGTGTGCAATTGACGAGCAATTTCTATTATCTTGGTTCTTGCTAAGGGATCTAGCATGGCTGTTGCTTCATCAAAAATGAGTAAGGACGCATCTACCGCAAGACAACTGGCAATATTTAAAAGTTGTTTCTGGCCTCCAGACAGACTACTAATGGGTTGATCAAGAGGGACGCGCAGGCCGACTTGTTGCAACACTTCGCGCACGCGATTTTTCATCAAAGAAGGATCGAACGATTGATTTTCTAATCCAAAACAAACTTCTTCAAATACAGTTTCTGCCACTATTTGTGCTTCTGGGTTTTGAAATACCATCTGTACTGATCGGTTATTGATGCTTATTTTTCCTCGGGAGAGGGGACAAATTTCGGCTATTACTTTGGCGAGTGTACTTTTTCCACTTCCGTTTTTGCCTACAATACCCACCCATTCCCCTTGTGCAATGGCAAGATTAATATCGCAAAGTACATTGTGAATCGTTGGTGTGTGATCGAAGGCGACCGAGACATTTTCTAGCTTCACTAGTGGGTGATCATGATTCATGCGATTTTTCCTCTTTTGCATAGTAGTAATATATGCTACAATCCCAATTGTTAACTTGTTAAAAATAATAGGTTAACAATACTCTGATTTATAGCATATCAAATAATGGGGTGAAGGGGAATCATGAAGTTTCAACTTACTGTTCGCGGGATTGTTTTTAGTGCCTTGTTTGCGGCATTGCTTGTTGTTTTTGGTTTTTTAAATATCAATTTAGGATTTACTCCTGTACCGATTACTTTAGCTACGTTGGCTATTATGTTGGCGGGTGCGTTTTTGGGAGCAGGATATGGGTTTTTTAGCGTGTTATTGGTGATTGTGTTGGCGACACTTGGGCTGCCATTCATCGGAGGAACGGGTGGACTTGCAGTGATTTTGGGGCCTAGTGCTGGCTTTGTCTGGAGTTGGCCATTTGCCGCACTGCTTATCGGTTTTTTTATGTCAAAAATAAAGAGTCAAGGTATTCGCTCGTATGTACTCACCTTTTTGGTTATTGAGGTGTTTGGTTCACTATTCATGTATTTTTTCGGTGTTCCATGGTTAGCGCATGTGCTGAAAATTTCATTTTCTAAAGCGATGGTGCTAGGGTGTTATCCGTATTTGCCCGGGGATGTGCTAAAAGCAATCGTTGCTACATTAATTGTGGTGCCAATAAGAAAAATATATCCATCTTCTTCACTGATCGGGAATCGGCATACAAAGGTCGTTACACTGGATTAATACAAAGGGGAGTTGTCTGTGAGTTCCACGCGAGAGATGGTGTTGGACATGTTGAAAAACGCGCAGGGGAAATTTGTATCAAGCAAAGAGATCTGTGCATCGCTTCATACAAGCCGAACAGCAGTTTGGAAACATATCCACGCGTTACAAAGTCAAGGGTATCGCGTGGAGGCTGTCACAAACAAAGGGTATCGGCTAGATGATTCTGTTGATTTTGTGACGGCCCACGAACTCAAAGCATGCATTACATCAAGCGTACTAGGAAGGCATGTCGCTTATCGAGAGATAGTGGATTCTACGAATAGTGTGGCGCGTATATTAGCGGAGGAGGGGGCTTTGGATGGCACTTTGGTGATTGCCGATGAGCAAACGCAAGGTCGCGGCAGGTTTAATAGAAAGTGGATTTCTCCGCCAAAATCAGGGATCTTGATGTCCCTCATTATCCGTCCTTCACTTTCAATTGCTGAAGCTTCTAAACTCACCTCACTTGCTGCTGTCGCTGTGGCAAAGTCACTTGCCGCTTTATCCAATGCGCAAGTGCAGATAAAATGGCCGAATGATGTATTATTTAATGGCAAAAAAATCAGCGGCATTCTTACTGAAGTCAGTGCCGAAGGCAATTTAATTCAGTATATCATCGTTGGCGTGGGAATTAACGCGAACACGTTGCCCGCCATGTTCCCTGATTCGTTGCAATCAAATGTCTGTTCACTCCATGAAATAGTGGGTAAGCCGATTAAGCGCGCGCAGGTAGTGGCCGATGTGCTGCTGGCTTTTGAAACATTATACGACTCTTATTGTAAAGGTGGAGATTTCTCGGCGGTGCTGAATTATATTAGGGATCATAGTGTGACGATCGGTAAATTTGTGGAAGTTGATGTAGGTTCCATGAAAATAGCAGGCATTGCTGAAGATATCGCTGACGATGGGGCGTTGGTGGTGAGATTAGCGGATCGTCAAATAAAAAAATTATACAGTGGCGATATACTTTGCGCGCATGTGATATCATGACAAAAGTGAAAAAAGACGCTGACAATTAGTCAGCGTCTTCTTCGTCTTCTTCAATTAGTTCGTTGTATACGGCTTCTACTTCTTTCCACTCTTGATCATCTTCGATGGGAACAAAGTCAAGGAAAGTATCTCCCTCTTCTTCTTTCTCTTCGACTCGGAAGATGTATCCTTCCTCTGAAGTGCCATCCGCAGATACGAGTACTGCATAGAGGTTCGTGTTGACCTCAAAAGTTTCAGCAATGATAAACTCGTGTTCATTGCCTTCTTCATCTTCCAGAATCACTATATCATCCTGATCTTGATCATGATCGTGGTCGTGGTCATGATGATCGTGATTGTGATCGTGGCTGTGGTCATGATTATGGTCATGGTCGTTTGCCAAGTGTCAGATCCCTCTTTTCAAGGCGTTTCTTTGCAAATATGCGTGTACATCATAGCATTTGCTATATCAAGTGGTCAAATTAGGTATTCATCACGCTGTTTGCCACGATTTGAGAAACAGTTTGAAGCAACGCTTGCACTTGTTCTTGGGATTTTTGGAAATTCTGTACTTCCGGGATGGTATCGAGCTCTTGAAGTGTCTTATCTACGGCTTCTTGATCGCCATTCATTGCTTTAAGTTGGTCAAGTTTTTCTTTTGCCACAGGATGTTGTAAAAGCGACTGTTCTGCCGTTTTAAAGTCAACGACCTCTTCAGTTTGTGCTAAAAGTGCACCTAGTTCGGTGGCACGCTTTAAAATATCATTGCGTAGTTCCAATTTCATCTCTCCTTTTCGTGTGCTGGCCTACTTTTTATAGTGGCCATGAAGCTCATTATACCGCTGAAATGGTCTGTCTTTCAGATTATCTATTCCATCAGCTAATACCCCTATGAACACAGCAAGTATTATCATGCTAATTTTCATGATCGGGGTTTCCACTAAAAAGCCGGTAAATCCAAACAAAAAAACCAGCGCAAACAGGGTATACCTTAGAGGTCTGTTCATCTGCATCCACTCCTCACTGTAAGTTCCACATTATTATAACAGACACATTCGTGACAGAATAATGGCTTTTAGTCTCTTCATGAACGTCTTGTGGTAATATAACGATACATCATAATATAAAGGAGGGAAAGTCATGGTTGTGGGTACTATTGCGGCAATGCTTGCTGGTCTTGCGATGCTATATGTTTGTAGCACGATTACAGAGGAGAACGTGAATAAGGCTCTAGATAAGCAATCAAGAGCAATTCGCGCGTAGGGTATATAAATGGAGCGAACCGATCCACTAATACAATTTAAGAATGCAGAACATTGTGCGTTCTTTTTTGAGGACAATCAGCTTTTGCTCGTGCGTTTTGAACGTGACGATCATTGGCTATGGTTCTTGATCAATGACGACAAAGAAGATGGATTGGTACTGGAGTACCCCGGCAAATTGTATGTAGAACAAGTGCAGGATAAAGTGGAGACTGTTTTTTTTGTGGAACTCACTGAATCAGGTGGATCACCGCTCAAATTAGCACTCGGTGCCTTGTTCATGGTGGGCGATGAGTGGTATGGTGCCTATTATCCTCGAGGGCAAGCAGCGCGAACACTGTATTTTTTGCGTGTCGTAGGGGAAGGGCCGGGAGCGACGCTCGAAGCAGTGGAGGAGAAACAAGAACACGGTCGGGTCGCAGCCGCATTTACCGAACGGTATCAAGGAATGTTGACCTTTGATTCCTGATAAATGGAGTGCGACCCTGTGCTTTTACAAATTGGTGGATAAAAACAACGAAAGTTCGCCCGCTTCTTCTTGGCTAACTTGAAATGCTGTTTGGATGTACTCTGCCTCTTCTGCCTCTTGTGCACTTAAAATGGCAGATCGGCCCGTCTGAAGGCAGCACACCATTTTTTTGCCAAAGAAATTATTCGTGGTGATGATGGCTAAGTCAAAGCGGCTGTGATCTCCCACAAATCCAATAAAACGAGTTGGTGCAATTTCAGTGTTGTCATACATGATGTCTAATGTGGTGTCCATACGTATCGCTCCTGTGTGTTAAGATCCGCAAATGAGTGACGAAGAATCTTTAGCTTCCAGCGTCCTTAGTTGCTGTGTCCATCGTAAAAAAGCTGCTTGGTCGCGTTGATCAAGTGCATCATCAATTTGGCGGCGGATGTTTTCTGCCGTTTGCAGTTTATCAGCAATTTCTTCAATGAGATCGCTGACATGTTGGGGCACCGGTAGATTAGGCAAGTTAATGAATAAGTATAAGGTCTCTTGCTGAGTAAAGAAACCCCGCAAGGCGTTTATTATCTCTGCCGGTTGGGAGAACTTTTGTGTCACATTGTTTTGAGGGAGTCGCGCTATCATGCCATGTCGACCAATGATGAGCAGAGGAACCTTTTCAATGACAAAGGAGACAAACTCTACTCGATCGACGTGTT
>JAJZCJ010000316.1 GCA_021846145.1 Bacillota bacterium | reverse complement strand
TTTGCCCGACAAAGGGGAGTAAAATTCCAACGCCATAGTCAAATCCTTCAAGGAAAAAGTATCCGATGAACAACACCATTTCAAGTATAAACCAAAGTGTATTTAAGCTCATTTCCTCGCCTCCTTTCCTGAATTAAAATGTAGATGTCATATCCGCAGAAACATCGTGCTGCTCTTCGACTTCAAATCCTAATTTTGTATACTTGTTCATCAAGCCGATCATGACCACTGCCATGATCCCGTAAATAAGACCAAATCCAATGAGTGTAGTCAGCGCCTCTCCCACCGAAACAATAGGCGAACTACTGATATCTGTTTTTAATAATCCAAACACCGACCAAGGTTGTCGACCGATTTCTGTCATAATCCAGCCCATCGAGTTCGCAATGAACGGCAGTGAAATGGACCAGAGTAAGATCCGCATAAATCGCGGGCTACTTTCTAATTTATTGCGACGAACGACCACAATCCCCCACAGCGAAATCAGAATCATCAATACTCCCGCAAGCACCATAATCCGGAAGCTCCAATACGTCGTATTCACTGGTGGAATATAGTTCCCTGGTCCATATTTTTGTACATATTGTTGTTGCAATTCATTCATGCCTTGCACTTTTCCACTTAGGCTGTCATAAGACAAAATACTTAGCACATAGGGAATATCTACACTGAACGTATTCTTGTGTTGCGCAGCGTCAATGCCTGCAATCAATGACCACGGAGCATGTTCTGGACTTGTATTCCAAAGCCCCTCAGCAGCGGCTGTTTTCATTGGTTGCGCCTTGACTAAGTGCTGTGCCTGAAGGTGTCCTAAAAACGCAACTAGTAAGCTAGAGATAACGGCCATGGTTAATGCTACCTTGAATGCCCGTTTAAATACATCTACATGATATTTGCGAAGCAATTGATAGGCACTTATTCCCAACATAAAGAAAGAGGCTGTGGCCCAAGCACCAAAAATCACATGAGGGAATTCAACCAATAATTGTGGATTGCCGAGTAATGCAAAAAAACTCGTCATTTCTGCGTGACCATTGCGAATTGCGTACCCCACCGGTTCTTGCATAAATGAATTCGCGGATAAAATCCAGAGTGCAGATAATGCGGTACCAAATGCGACCAGCCAGATAGAGAGCAGGTGAACACGTTTAGATACTCGCTCCCAGCCAAAGACCCAGATCCCCAAAAAGGTGGATTCCATAAAAAATGCCAGTAGTGCTTCTACTGCTAGTGGAGCCCCAAAAACATCCCCGACATAACGGGAATAATCAGACCAGTTCATACCAAACTGAAATTCTTGAAGAATTCCAGTCACCACACCAATGGCAAAGTTGATTAAAAAAAGTCTGCCAAAAAATTGAATCAATTTCTTCATTTTCTCATCGCCAGATCGAACATACATCGTTTCTAATATGGCTAAAAGAAATGCAAGACCGATGGTCAGCGGCACAAACAAAAAATGGTACACTGTCGTCACACCAAACTGAATCCGGTCAACCATTAGAGCATGCACGTTGTTCCCCCCTGTTCTTTGAAATATAATCACATAATAAATGTTACAACTATTGCAACGGTCTATCTGATCATACTCACTAGACTCTAAGGATAGGAGACACATTTTGACTGATATATATAGTCCAAAAAGACTATTTAATCATATTTAACTTAACACTTTACCGATCGCTATTTACTGTTACTAATTTGTAGCTCATCTAAATCTGCAGCCACTGTTCTCATTTGCTCTAGCGCATTTCCTACAGACTGCACCGCATGGGTTTGCTCTGTAGTGGTAGCTGCAACTTCCTCCGTTAGCGCCATCACTTGTTGAATGACATCATTGATTCGATGAGATTGCGTTTGTAATTGCGTAGTTTGATCTCGTTGTTTTGAAAATTCTTGTAATACTTCACGAACTACATTTTCAACTATTTGTCCTGATTCGTGGATGGTAGCGAATGAAGTCGCAATTTCTTGACGAGCTTGCTCCACGCGGGAAAAAGAAGAACTAGTGTCGATCACTGCTTGATCCACATTGCCTATCTCCTCCACCATGATGCGAACCACTTCCTGAATTCGCTTATTCGACTCTTTACTTTGTTCAGCCAAGAGCCTAACCTCACTGGCAACGACAGCAAATCCCCTTCCCGCATCACCTGCGCGGGCCGCTTCAATCGATGCGTTTAGCGCAATTAAATTGGTACTCTCAGCAACTGCTTCCACGCTTTTTAAGATCTCTGCCACATTCTCTGCTCTTTCCACCAATTGCCGAGTTTTCAACGTGGTCTGCTCTGCCGCCGTGCTGGCCAATTGCATTTCACTGGCAATTTGATTCGTGTGTGTCGCGCCTAACGTGATGGCCTCATGCAGCGATTGTACGGCTCGGCTCTCTGACTGCACCCCTTGTTCTAATCGATCCACAATAATTTGAGAAGCATCTGCTCCCTGCATTTGTGTGTCAGCAGCTTGGGCAGCCTGCATCGCACTATCTGTAATTTCTTTCATCGCAAGCGCAATTGAATGTGCACCATCAGATGCCAATCGCATTTTGCTGTCCACTTCTTGGACTGACTGGTTCAACATTTGAACCGATTTATCCATCTTTTCATGGTATTCACCTAACACACCAGCCGTCTTTTGAAAGGCCACGGCCACATCATAAATTTCGTTTTTTATCTTAGGTAAAGGAATTTGAATATCAAATTCACCTTGTTGCATTTTTGCTATAGCAGTTTTCAATTGATTTAGTTGTTTAAGAATATAATGACCCGCTAGCCACACTAATAACGTTTGCCAAAACACACCACTCAATAAATCAAAGGTAGTGAGTGCGACAAATGCAGACCCACCTAATTGAACATGGCGTTCCCATAAGAAGATTCCGCCACTGATTCCATTAGTAATCACAGCCACAATCATCGTGATAAAGATTAACTGTAATTCAAGTCGTCTCTTCACCATCAGTCCTCCTAATCAGCGTACAATTAACACCGAGCAATGTGCCCTACGCGTCACCGCTTCACTGACACTACCAAGTAGCAATCTTTCAATGGGGCCTTTGTTGTGCGCACCAAGCACCAGCAATTCTGTGTTAAAATCTTCTGCAATCCTAATAATCAAATCAGCAGGTGACCCCATCTCAGACTTAGTGATAGGTGTCACACCTTGCTCCGCACAAATGGCTACTGCGCCACTCAATATCTCCTTGCCTACATTCGTATCGTAAGCCAATGGAGATACGCCGTATGCTCCATCCACATAAGGCACCCGTTCCACATATAGCAACACATATTCAGCACTCGGGAAATTTAACAAAGCGTAACGCAAGCCTTTCACTGCTGACGCAGTACCGTCAAAACCAATCAGTATTTTCATGGAATAGATAACCCCCTAATACAATTTTGTCATATAACCTTTATTTACTTTATCACATAAGGCATAACATCATCAGAGACAAATGTGCTATATGTAAGAGCAATTTAGACTAATTATCGAATATTAGCGATTTGTATTGTTCTTTTTAATATGATATAATGCGTTCCGCAGCCTATGGAGAGATGGCCGAGCGGTTGAAGGCACTCGTCTTG
>JAJZCJ010000315.1 GCA_021846145.1 Bacillota bacterium | reverse complement strand
TTCACTTCACTCAACCATTCATTTTTAAGCGCGTTTGTTGCATACAAAATGCCTGTCATCGCTTTATCTTTTTCTGCAGTTGATAAAATGATTAATACTTTCTTCTCCATGTGGTTCACACCTTTCGTTGAACTTTCGGCTATTTCTCAAGCAGTGCCTTCGAACGTAATCTTTCGATAATATTTCATATGGGGCTACGACGACAGAGTCATTCGATTTTGCATGTGTTACTCCTCTCTAGCTGAAAAATACTTAGTTTTTCAAATTCGCAACGACTCGAAGGTACGATTCACGAAACATCTCAATGATGATTTCATCGGGCACACCCCCGTTTAATATGATGGTATTCCAGTGAAGTTTATTCATATGATACCCAGGAAGCACAACTCCATGGTAGGTTTCGCGTTGCATCCACGCTTCGTCAGGAGATGTCTTTAAGTTTACACTTTCCACACCCTGTTGTTGACCCAGCAATGCAAACATTTTATTCCGAACAAAAAGCACCGGTAACCCAGGATTAAAGGGATAGCGAAGACTCGTCCCGTTATAGCTCAATCCAAGTTCAATTAATTGCTGATGATTCATGCAGATATCCTGCTCCTTCACGGTATATATCCAATATATACCTCGGGATAAACCAATTCAATACACTGATGATGCGCAATGTAACTGTCAGATGGCTGTCTGTTCACCTGTTGGCCGGGTCACATACATCTCCAAACAAACCTGATGATTCCGAGGTATAATACATGGTAATGATGAGGACAAGGATGGTTGCTTGATGAATCAGGTGTCAGAAGGAAAAATTCCAGTCACAGGCGGAAACGTATGGTATCGCATCACGGGGCGAAGCACAGGCATCCCATTGCTCGTCATGCACGGTGGACCGGGAAGTTCAAGTATGGAGGACGATGTATTAAGGACTCTATCTGATGAACGACCTGTCATCCATTATGACCAACTAGGTTCTGGCCAATCTGATCGGCCACATGATCCATCCTTGTGGATTGTGGAACGATTTGTCGAGGAACTGGGGCAAGTGCGTGCTGCACTGCAGCTTGATGAAGTACATCTACTCGGTCACTCATGGGGCACCATGTTGGCTGCCTCTTATCTCTTGACACAGCCTGCTGGCGTCAAAAGCGTTATATTCTCCAGCCCTGCACTGAGTGCCCGATTATGGGAAAATGACCAGCGCGAATACCTAAAGGCATTTCCAGAAACCATACAGCATGCGATTGAAAGGAACGAACGCGAGGGAACAACGAATGCCACAGACTATCAAGAAGCGATGATGGCATTTTACCACCGCCATTTGTGCCGGTTAGAACCATGGCCGAAAGCACTGGCTCAGATGATGGACGACACGAATGTGGATGTTTATGGCACCATGTGGGGTGCGTCTGAATTCACTGTCACTGGCAGTCTTCGAACCTATGATGTAACAAATCAACTCCACGAGATCAAGCTGCCAAGCTTATTTTTATGCGGACGGTATGATGAGGCAACACCCCATACCACACAGTATTATGCAAACCTGATTCCAGGTTCTGAATTTCACGTATTCGAGCATAGTTCACACATGACCTTTCTTGAGGAGCCGGACGCATATGCTGCAAAGGTAAGGTCGTTCTTACATCGCCATTAGTAAGGATAATTATTCATGGTGACCCACTTACAAAAAATAAGCTCCTCGCTCTGCCCGAATAATTCCGAGTAGAGCGAGGAGTTGATCATCTCCCACAACAAGCAATCAGGCGGCCTTCCTACCATCTTGCACATCTGTGTTTTTGGAAAATTTGCTGAAGATAGCGTACAGAACCATCGCCACCACAAAGCTCACGTAATACGAAATATCGCCAATCTGCGGATACGCCTTAGCAATTGGCCCCATTAGAATTGATTGATTGAAAAACGGATACGATGCAACAATCGCAATTATAAAAGCGTAAACACCCGCTTTGACATTGCCGCTACCCTCATAAAATTGATTGACACTATCTTGATTGCGTCGGTACATCAGATAATCTGTAACGACAATGGCTAACCACGGGCTGATCCAATAAGCGAGCAATAACAAGAAGTTGCTATAATTCGCATAATAACCACCAGTACCGCCAAAGTAAGATAATACGCCACCAAGAATCCCAATAATTAAAGCGGCCACCCAGCGTTTGGGTAGAATAGCTCTTACCCATTTCATATCAATGGCTAAAAGCGACAGCGAACCCGAGTAAATATTGAGCACGTTAGCAGTGATCGTTCCAATCATAATTGCAATCATCGTCACAACGACGATCGGATGAGGCATCAGCCCTGATACCAAGTCTGTCGGCGTGCTAATATTAGGTTTAACAGTAGCAAGCCCTGCACCAAGCAACTCCAGCCAAACAGCCGGAATGAAATTACCAAAAAAAGCGAAATTAAACGCCTTTTTAAATGATGTGTCTCTTGGCAAATAGCGACTGTAATCAGAACTGAAAGTCAGCCATCCCATCATATAAGAAAGTGTGGTGCCTATCGTTAATATGATCGAACCGAAGGTGCCACTAAAGACCGGTGCTTTGAAGTTTTCTGCAATATTAAAGTGAATGTGCCCCAGCGCATAAATGGTGGTAATGATGAAAATAACAGCCAAGAATAATGCGGCGATTTTTTCCACAAAGTGAATCAAATTATGTCCGTACACACTGACGACGGCTTGTAGCACGATCATAATGATCAGATCAGGCACAAAGCCAATGGGCAAAAGCCACTGCAATGCATACACGCCAAGGACGGTATTGACTGCGTACCAACCCACACCTGCGACAAAATTGAATAATGCCGGAACGAAGTTGCCGTAAAAACCAAATGCCGCGCGCGACTGAATGAGTTGCGGAATACCCCAGCGATAACCAAATGTAGTTAAAAGTCCGATAAAAAAAGCCCCAATTGCTGTTCCAATGACGATGGAAATGGCCGCTTGGGTCAAATTGAGTCCAAACAAACTAACCGCCAGCACTCCCAGTGTCAGCGTAGCAAATTCAAGATTTGCGCTAAACCACAACGTAAAAATGTTTCTCGGTTTCCCGTGTCTTTCATTTACGGAAATGGGATCAATGCCATGAGGTTCAACATGTAATACCTCATCACCGTAAAATTCAGTTGTTTTCGCCTCCATATAAACCTCCCTGTCACAGTAGAATTAATTTAACTATGCCCGATGTTTTCTATAGAGTCAAGATTATGTACGAACATTTATAAGGTTTTTTTTATTAATGTTCGTATTCTTATTGTTCTTTGATGTCCTCCAACATTCTCCTGACATCTTCTAATTCAAGGCGTAACTTACGTTGTCTTTGCACCAATACCACCACGTAGATAAATGTACCCACCCACACCACCGCCGCAGCGGCAAACAGAAATCCTAACATATTAAGAATCGATCCTTTCGTCATACTTTGTCAGCACATTTCTTACCTGCTCACGAAGTTCATTTAGTTGGTCATGATCCTTTGCCATCATCGTACCTATCCAAAGGATAACCACATAAAGACCAAGAAAAACGACAAGGCTAAATAACAAGGTATACACCATACTAGGAGGCATATTAAATCCTTGTGCAGTAATTACGTTAGGG
>JAJZCJ010000314.1 GCA_021846145.1 Bacillota bacterium | reverse complement strand
CAAAAACAGTTTTGTTCACTAGATCACTTTCAACCAGTCCATGATAGACTTCAAATGCGTGATTGACATGCACAAAACGACCATCTACTCCTTTATAAAAGGCAGGCACAGGAATAGAATCAAGCAGTAGTTGGCTGAATTCCAGTTGTTCTTGCAAGTTAATTTCTGCTTCATTCAGCATAACCACTGTATTATTTAGTGCGTAAAAAGCATCACCAATTTCATCGTTAGTTACTTTACCTATCACATCAAATTGTCGATCCCCGCTTGCCACACGCATGAGCGAAAAAACGAGCCGTTGAACTTGCTTTACTAGCCTATTTGCAAGCAAAATGGCCACTGTTAATGACAATAGTAAGGCCAGCAATGAAGCAATGTACAATGTGTAACGTAATGCAGTCATAGATTGGTTGAGTACTTGATTAATTGTTTGGTACCTTTTGTTGTAGCGGTTTTTGATGTTGGTTAAATCGTTAGTAAGTATTGTGGAGATGTTTGCGTTCGTTACTAATTGTGTAGTGATGGCAGTGCGTAAATTGCCAGCGTGGATGGACTGGATAACATGATTTGAATAATTAGCATAAACCCCTAGTTCGCGTTTAAGTCGGAGATAGTCACTAGATGGCATACCGAGTTTTGGGGCAGTCAATAGATCAGCATATACACCTCGTTGTGATTGTAATGCATCCGCAATTTGCGGAGCGACCATAGCTTCGCGATGGTCCATAGCGGCCAGCACGGCCATGTTTAAGTCGTCATCCCAACGATAAAAGCGGCGCAAAATTTGTTCTGAGTTGAGCATTAGGGGACTATAGGATTGAGATTCTATGGCGAAGTTATGGGAGGAGACTTGAACATCGTGCAAAACAAAAACAGTTGATAAGAGTAAAATAATAACAGGTATCAGTGTGACACCGATAAATTTATATAAAATACCAATGCGGATATTTTTGAATTTCATTACTACACCCTCTATAGTACCAATTTCGACAACTGGTAGAGTTAAAATAATTCTACCATATCTATTTAAAAAATTTTTACTTTTTTTTAACGTGGGCAGATAAATAAGGATTGATCTGCCCACGTGAATCATTAGTAAATAGGTACGGTCGTACAGACTTCTTTTGTTCCATAAGGAATTAGTAGCAAGAACAAGACGAAGATAATCAGAAACACGATAGCCCAACGTGATAATCCACCGTTAGCTCCATCAATCATGATGACTGTCACCCCTCCGATTTACTTTTGCAGTACGATCAGACGCCGCTATACCCGCCACCCAAACCTGGGACAAGCAAGAAGAACAGGACAAAGATGATCAAAAACACGACTGCCCAACGTGTGTACCCGCCAAATGCTCCATACATTGCAAAACACCTCCATCGATTTGATAATGAACAATACGGAATCTGCGTCGCGGTGGTGTCGACAAACGTCTATGGGCTAATGAATTTAGTTATTAAAAATGCGGCGTACTTTAGCGATGGACATGGGATCACCAAGCACGTGCACGACGTCAGACTGCTCCAGTGTGGAATATCCGCGTGGCACAATGCGTTCATCGCCACGTTCAATGGAAATAAAAAGCACATCAGCGGGTAGACGCAAACTGCGTAGGGAAAGACCATCCACCTTTTTGGAATGTATCGTGATTTGATCGATCACCCAACCTGATGGAAGTGTTCTGCTATCAATCGTCAGGTTGGGAATTTCATGTGTTTCATCAAGAGCGGGAATCGCTATCTTACTTAATAGGCGAGAAAATAGTGCTGGGGAAGTGATACTGGTGACGATAGCAAGCACCGCATAGCTGGTGGCTTCTGCGGCAGAAATCATGCCAGTATTGAGTGCGATCTGGCTGATGGCAATAATCAGGCTAAGTCCAGATGTCATTAATATACTAGCAGCCATTCGTTGCCGATATGGGAAATTGCGAAAAAACCAGATGCCTACAAACAACTTGTTGGCATACATCATCACTAGAATGATGCCTAGAGTCACCCAGTAAATAATCGAAGTATGTAACTTACTAATAGTAAAAGTTAGGCCCACATTAACAAAGAAAACTGGAATTAGAAATCCGTAGCCAATTGTGTTCAATTTACGCACTAGCAGGGAATTTCGCTCATTGGTAAGCAACGAGATCATGGCACCGGCCAAAAAAGCGCCAACTACCACTTCGGTACCAAGCGTTTCGGAAAAGGCGAGAAATAGCAAAATCAGCGCAAAAGATCCACGCATCCCCATCTCGGAGGTGGCGCTCTCTAACATTCCCAAGCCCTTGAATCGCATGACAAATTTCAGCAGCCAGTAGACAATGATAAATAACAAAATCACACCAATGATCAAAAACAAACTGAGTGCATTCCCTGTAACGTGGACGGTTACGATTCCAGTGATCAAAAACAGCGTGCCAATATCAATCGCTAAGCTGTATATTAGGATGGATTGACCGTATGGGGAGGCTAACCACCCTTTTTCTTTTAAGGCGGGCAGAATTACCCCGATAGAAGTGGTACTAATGATTAACGCCACAATTAGTGGATGTTGAACCAGGTGAGCATAGTATAATAGATAAGCAATGAGAAATGAAATCGTAAAGTTGAATAGAAAAAAAAGCAAACCTTTTACCCACGCGGGATATTTTTCGTGAGATGCAATGGAATCTCTCCCTAACAGTAAGTCAAAATCTAGTTCGAGCCCAGAAATGAACATTAAGTAGGAAAATCCGAATTCAGCCAAAAAATGAATAAAAGAAGTAGAAGAGGCAACGTGTAATAAGCTTGGACCAAACAGAATGCCAAGTACAATTTCAATTGCAATGGATGGGATGTAGCCGCGAAGTAGCCGCGTACCTATCCATGGGCTTAGTAATGCAGCAATAGTAACAAAAAATAGGGAGTAATAAGTATGACTCATGATGCAAAAATTACAGCAATGCAAATCGCTTGTCAACTAGTTCGCTATCAAGCCGATTTACAGAATTAATAATTATCATAAAGAGCGACTAGGGCGGTGTTGATCACTTTGCGTATGCTTATTATTGATGATGAAAAACGTTTGTTACAGGCGTTAGAACAATTATTAAAAGATCAAAATTACAACGTGGATACCGCCGAAGATGGTGCACAAGGTTTGCGTAAGGCATTAGAGAATGCTTATGATTTACTGATTGTGGATGTGATGCTGCCGTATCTTACAGGGTATGAACTGGTGTCGCAACTACGACAAGAAGGAGATTCTACGCCTATTTTATTCTTAACTGCGAAAGACTCAGTAACAGACCGCGTTGAGGGACTTGATAGTGGTGCAGATGATTATCTTGTCAAACCGTTTGCCACCCAAGAATTACTGGCTAGGGTGCGTGCACTGACAAGAAGATCTGGTGATTTGATTGGTGTTAATGAGCTTGAATCCGGGCGATTTCGATTGGACCTCATTGCCAGAACTGTGTATTTTGAAGGGCAAGTATTAACGCTGACACCGAAAGAATTTCAATTATTAGAATTATTTCTACGAAATCCCAATCAGATTTTACCCAAAGAACTGATTTTGGATCGCGTATGGGGGTTAGACATGGATATTAATGTGGTGGAATCATATGTCCACTTTCTTCGCAAAAAAATTCAGT
>JAJZCJ010000313.1 GCA_021846145.1 Bacillota bacterium | reverse complement strand
GGAGATGCCTCTGCCCCCTTACATCAAAGAGAAATTACATGACAATGAGCGCTATCAAACAGTTTATGCACGCGCAAAGGGCTCTGTGGCTGCACCTACAGCTGGGCTTCATTTCACGCCTCAATTGCTGGATCAGTTAAAGCAACAGGGGGTAGAGACTGAATTTATCACTTTGCATGTGGGGCTTGGTACCTTCCGGCCTGTTCAGGTGGAGAATGTCGGGGATCATCATATGCATGAAGAATGGTATGCTGTATCTGCGAAATTGTTTGATAAAATGCAATCCACTAGAGCAGCGGGGCATCGCGTGGTTAGCGTCGGCACCACCACTGTGCGTGCACTGGAATCTGCCTATCGCAAGTTACACTCATCTACGTCTGGTGAATCCCAAGCAGATGTGGTATCGGGACTTACGGATATATTTATTTATCCTGGATTTGAATTTCACGCGACAGATGCCTTGATCACGAATTTTCATTTGCCAAAGTCGACACTCTTGATGTTGATTTCGGCACTCGCGGGGCGCGAACGAATTTTGGATGCCTATCGTGTGGCCGTGAAAGAACAGTATCGTTTTTTTAGTTTTGGCGACGCCATGCTGATCAAGTAGTTACTTCGCAATAAAGGAGAGCGGTTGTGTCAGCTATATCATTTCAACTCTTAAAAACCAGCCGGGATTCTATGGCTAGGCGTGGCAGACTGACGACGCCTCATGCGGTAGTAGAAACCCCGATCTTTATGCCCGTTGGTACTCAGGCGACAGTGAAAACCCTTAGTCCTGAAGAGTTGCAGGAAATCGGCGCACAAATAGTTCTTTCTAATACATACCATTTGCATTTGCGACCTGGAGAGGACATTGTAGCCGAGGCTGGCGGACTTCATCGATTTATGAACTGGTCGCACGGAATTCTGACAGATAGCGGTGGTTTTCAGGTGTTTAGCCTGTCTACTTTGCGTAAAATCAGCGAAGAAGGGGTGGAATTTCGCTCTCATATTTCTGGGGAAAAATTATTCTTGGGGCCAGAAGATTCGATTCGCGTACAAAATGCACTTGGTGCCGATATCATCATGGCCTTTGATGAATGTCCGCCCTATCCTGCCGAGGATGCATATGTACTGAATTCGTTACAACGCACGACCAGATGGGCCAAACGTTCACTAGCAGCTCATATGTATCCAGAGAAACAGGCGCTTTTTGGAATTGTTCAGGGTGGAATGAATCAAGATATGCGTAAAATGTCTGCAGAAGGACTTGTGGAACTGGACTTGCCTGGGTATGCGATTGGTGGACTCAGTGTGGGCGAGCCTAAGCCACTTATGTATGATGTGCTTGCGTATACCACTCCCATATTGCCAGCAGACAAACCAAGGTACTTGATGGGTGTGGGTGCTCCCGATGATTTGTTTGAAGGAGTGTTACGCGGTGTTGATATGTTTGATTGCGTGCTCCCCACGCGCATCGCGAGAAACGGCACGGTTTTTACCAAACATGGGAAACTAGTAGTGAGAAACGCCAAGTATGCGAGAGACTTTCGCGCACTTGACGAGAATTGTGACTGCTATGTGTGCAAGAATTATTCAAGAGCCTATATTCGGCACTTGATCAAGGCGGAAGAAACATTTGGTATTCGCTTGACTTCGTATCACAACGTGTATTTTTTGGTGAAGTTGATGCAAAAAATTCGTACGGCGATCGAAGAAGATACCTTATGGGCATTGCGTAATGAATTTTTCAGGGATTATGGCTATTCCCTGGATGAAAACGGAATTTAATATCAAAAAAAAGGTGGATGACAATTGAGCACACAAGCATTAATTCAGTATTTACCTATTGTAGTCATTGTAATTGCATTTTATTTTATTCTGATTCGCCCTCAACAAAGGCGCCAGAAAGAGCGTAATTTGATGTTGAAGGCGCTCCAACCAGGTGCTAAAGTGGTAACCATCGGGGGCATTCATGGCACGGTTACGGAAATGGATGATCAGACGGTCACCTTGCGCGTAGCGGATAACACCCGGCTAACATTTGAACGCAGCGCGGTGAATGCTGTGAAAGGCCAGTAGTCAAGTTAATAATTGCGGCGAAATTGTACGCCAATGACGCCGCCAAATGTTCCAATCAGTATGAGAATCAAAATGCGTGCCAAAGTCTGTGCTTGAAATGAGGCGCTTAAATCAATCAAGCTGCCGATAATGGCAAGCAGCAAACTAAAAATCAAGGCTGTTGTGCCACCATACAACCAGCCTTTTTTTCCTGCAAAACGAGCGGCTGTGACGGCACCAAACAACGTGGAAAGCACATTGATGGTATAGGCACTATAGGGAAGAGTAGACTCGGAGATGTTGGTCCATGTATAGATTGCCGACATCAAGAGTGTAAATAATAGTGACAAGAGAAAAGCAGTAATAACCCCCATGATCAGCGGGGAACCTTGGGAATCCATGTGGATGGATGACCACCATTTACTATTCATATTGCGATCCTCCCTGCGTAGGCCGAATTCGGTCTTTGCAAGGAATATATGCGCGTACATCTTTAGGTATGTCCTAGATTACGCTTGCGGTGGTTTTGCGCGCAAGAAATAAATCGGCTGACCTAGTCCGCGAAAGCGGGTTTCGTATTCGGTGTGCACAAATTGCCCTTCTCCTTCTTTGCCAATCGGAGCGCATTCAGCTAGGTTGCGGTCAACGTCAGTGACGATCCAACTTGTTTTCATTAGAGATTGTATACTCCATTCGAAAAATGCAAGGTTATCTGTCTTAAGCTCTATTATTCCACTTAAATCCAATAATTGTTGATAAATAGCGAGAAAGCGCGGGTGAGTGAGCCGGTGCTTTCCTTGTCTTCGCCTTGGCCAAGGGTCAGAAAAATTAAGGTAAATATAAGATAGGATGTGTTCCGGAAATACGCTTAAAGCACTTTCTATGTCCATTTTATAAAAATGAACATTGGTCAGTTCGTTACTTACAGCGAGCGCAGCAGCTCGTGCAATGATCGGTACAAATTTTTCTACGCCAATAAAATACACTGTCGGGTGCAGGGTAGCTATTTGACTAAGAAACGTCCCTTTGCCACAGCCGATTTCCATTCTTACTTCTGGAAATTTTTCTAGGATAGTTAGATCCAGTGGATGTGGTTGCATATCTAGTAGCGAGGCACTGCGTTCTAACTGGGATGAAATTTTATGATTTCCGCGAATTCTCAAAGTCATTTCTCCTCATACTAAGGTGTGGTGTAACGGTGTGGGGAGCTGAGATACAATGTTGTTGATGTTACTGTCACGCACTCTCTTTACTTATTTCTTTGTACTTGTGGCTTTGCGTGTCATGGGCAAGCGTGAGATAGGTAAATTGTCCATTTTTGATCTTGTGGTGTCCATCATCATCGCAGAAATTTCTGCAGTCTCTTTGCAAGACACAAGAATTCCAATTTGGCATGGTGCGTTTGTTATCATCTTACTAGTTCTGCTGCAAGTCGGAGTGGCCTTTATTTCATTAAAAAGTCGCCGAATGCATGACTTAATTGAAGGAAAGCCCACTATTTTGATCACAAATGGCAAGATCAATGATAGTGAAATGAAACGCACTCGATATAACATGAATGATCTCTTGATGCAGTTGCGAGAAAAGAATATC
>JAJZCJ010000312.1 GCA_021846145.1 Bacillota bacterium | reverse complement strand
TGATCAATACACCTGGCTTAATACCAAAAATCTTGGCTGAAGTTTTAATCAAAAAGGATCTGAATTGTACGGTGGCCACATGTTTTTTTTGTGTGGCGTTGGCGGTAGTACTAGCTGCACTTGGTGTTGAAGCGGCAAACGCACTAGGCACCATCATGGCAACAGGGGTAATACAAGCTGCGATGGCAAAGGCCGTTGCACTGATTGCAAATTTTTTCTTAAAAAAAGACATTCCATTCATCTCCTTTTGTGTGGTGGTATCTTTGTATCGCTCCACCCATGCTGTATCGTAGAAGACATTTATTTAATTTCACTTGAAAGCCACATCAACCATCGACCCGATAAAAAAAGAACACTGATGCAGATTCACTGGCGTTTTGGGAATGAAGCCTTCGGGATTTTTTTATGACAAGTGTGATGTGCCTCACACCATGATCGTGTCATGTGAGTCATAATGAACCCGCTGATACAATTCGCTAGGATCAAGGAGACGAGAATGATATGACGATGGACAATGCAGCAGTAGTAATTGATGTTCGGCAATTTGCACCCGTGATGAAGCATCATATTATATTTTCAGTTTGGGAAGCATTATCAAATGGAACCACCATGTACTTGATTAACGATCATGATCCTAAGCCACTTTATTATCAGTTGGCGGCAGAATACGCTGGCACATTTGAATGGAATTATATTGAGAATGGCCCAGAACTTTGGCGTATTGAAGTAGTAAAGTTATTGGAAGGTCAACAAGATCACGTAGCTAAATAAGGGAGTGAATGAATTGGCAAAACAAATAGTGGAGCTTGATGTGAGGGACATATTGAGGGCGAAGCAGGAGCCTTTTGAACAAATTATGGGAGCCGTACAGACACTGGCTCACGATGACGTGCTGGAGTTGCACGCCACTTTTCGTCCCGATCCATTGCTAAAGGTCCTTGGAAAACAAGGATTTCACTATAGCACAGTGGAAAAAGAGCCTGAGCACGTGATTGTACAGTTTTACCGCGAGGCAGGGGAACGTCCAATTTTCCACATGGATAATCGAGGATTAGAACCGCCGTTGCCGATGGTGAGGGCACTGGAATTTTTAGATCAAGATGCAAGATGTCAAGAGGGAACGTTGGATCTTGAAATCTGGAACGAGCGCGTGCCAGCACTACTGTTACCGGAATTGACGGAACGATCTTTTCTTTATCAGGTAACGGATGATGAGTCTGGCACTGTGACTGTTAAAATTCGGAAGGATAAATAGAAAGAGGGTGGAGGAAGTGCAAGCAACCGCACGTACGCCTGTCGGGGGGATTATCACCAGTCAGTCGCCTCCATTTACCTTGCCCATTCGTTACATGATCCTTGGTGTGATCGGGTTTGGCATATTTGCTGTCGATCTGGTTTTGCAATCAAATGGGATTAGTCAGCATGATACTTATATGCCAAGTGTGGTGGCCCTTACCCACATGCTAACGTTAGGTTCGCTGCTTGCTTTTGTGATGGGAGCTGTCTATCAACTGGCTACTGTGGCATTTCTCATTCCGATCAAGTTGATCAGACTGGCCAGACTGAACTTCTGGTTGTACGCGCTCAGCGTGATTGGGTTGATTTTTTCGATGGGCTACTGGTGGATGATGGGTCTCTTGGTATTTGGCTCGTGTGCCGTGATCTCGATCTATTTGTACGCGGTGATCATCGTTTGGTCAGTAGTGAAAACGAAAGTTGCGGGTGCGATGAAGTGGTTTGTGCTATGTGCCCACGTGTATCTCATGATTGCTGTGACTTTGGCCTTACTTTTGATTCTATCCTTACAGTTTGCGGGGTTTTTGGCAGGAGATTATCAACCATTACTGCTCTCCCATATTATTTTTGCAGTGGGTGGGTTTTTCACCTTATTGGTGATGGGGTTTAGCTTTAAGCTCCTGCCCATGTTCACGCTATCACATGGTTACTCTACTGTTCGCCAAAAATTCACGCTGATACTTGCCAATGTGGCGCTTTGGGGGCTGATCGCCGGTGTATGGCTAAATTTTCGCAGCCTATTATGGGTGGCCGGAATGATCGGCGTGGTCACATTTATCAACCACGTTATTGACCTTAAAGGGATTGTGAAAAAACGTTTGCGTAAGCATACAGAGGCACCCATGCACGCGGTGATGATAGCTGCGTATATCGGTGGTGTGACATTGCTAGGCTTGTTGATCCAATTAGGCGTGAGCTTTCAATTGCCCGGTTGGCAAGGCGTGGTCACCTTTTATTTGATGGGTTGGATTACTTTCACCGTGATGGGCTTTTCGTATAAAATCATCCCGTTTTTAATTTGGAATGAACGTTTTAGCAAGAGGGTGGGCAAGGAGAAAACACCGATGATTGCTGATTTACTTCATCCCAATCGCACGAAACCTGTGCTGATTGGATTTTTATCTGGGCTTGTGGTATTGACTATATTTACGATGGTAAAGTGGACGCCCGGTACGGTGATCGGTAGTTTGCTTATCGGCAGTTCCCTGCTGGTGTTTTGCATTCAATTGATAGTGGTGATTAATCCAAAGCATGTTGTGAAGGAGCTATGAGTCATGATTGATTTGGTAGAAGTGCGTGAAAAATTAAAAGAAGTTTTTGATCCTGAGATCGGAATCAATGTGGTCGATCTGGGGCTTATTTATAAGATCGAGGAATTGCAAGAGGGAATGTTACACATTGAAATGACCATGACCACCCCCGGTTGTCCTGCGCATGAAAACATTAGTCAAGCGGTAGAGTGGACAGCCGCTTTAGCTGGCGGAGTGGAAATGGCGAAGGTGGATGTCGTGTGGACCCCCCCTTGGTCACCGGATATGATGTCAGCGTCCGCGCGGGAACAATTGAATTTTTGATTTCGTTGTATTCACTTCTATTCTTTTATGTAACCAGAAGCCTAGTGTGGCACCAGAAAATCCACCTACCACCACTCCAATGCTTCCCCAATGGAGCCAAGTTGCAAAAACGGCAAACAGTGCGCCACAAACTGCGGCAACGAGGTGTGGGATCGTTCGTTTGCCACCGAAAAGCAGCGCTAAAAATAGCGCGGGTAAGGAAAAATCAAGAACGGACGAGATGTAAACTGGCACGGATTGGCCAATCCCAGCGCCTACGATGGTTCCCAAAATCCATGAGGTATAACACGCCAATGCAAATGGAATTTGGTAGCCTGGTATGGGGGGATGGTCGATAATCCGACTACTGGTGACAGCAAATACTTCATCTGTGAGTCCGAATGCGAAGAACCATTTTTTCCATTCTGACCACGGGGCAAATGCCAGACCTAGGTTGGTTCCGTAGAGAAAGTGTCGTAGATTAACTAAAAGGACGGTCACAATGGTAGACAGCGGGGACGAACCAGCCAATACCAAACTGACGAGCATGAATTGAGAGCCTCCAGCATAAATCAATGCTGAAATGAGAACGGTCGCAAATACAGGAATACCATTGCTTGTTGAAATGACACCGAAGGTGACAGCAATCGTGAAGTAAGCCAGAATGATGGGAAGCGCATCTCCAATGGCCTTTTGAACAAGTCGGTTCATCTTCTAAGCCTCCTAGAGCAAGTAGGTGATGACTGCGAAACACACGGTACCTGCTGCGACTGTCCATAGTAGATGTCGAGTAAA
>JAJZCJ010000311.1 GCA_021846145.1 Bacillota bacterium | reverse complement strand
GCGTAAAACGAAGGTCTAAAAAAATAAACAAACACGCTACAGACCAATAAGACGGAAACGTTTAATCCCCAACTTACCCATGACATATTTTCTCCACTCCTCTTTACCACTACTGAATTTTCTTGTCCGTTAGTTGAACAAAGGAGCCGATGCAATCTGTAGCACAAGCGGTAAAATGCGTTTCCTCATCCCGCATACACCTAAATCCTCCACCTGCGTCAACTTCAGAACGAACACGAACCACTCTTACAAATTGTGTTGTATAAAAAAATGTTTCCGTCGTATAACTACCCGATAGTGCAATAGGGATGCCAACTCCTTATGTCGTATTAGCCTCCATAAGTTCAAAAGCCAGCCTATCCACTTGCGTACTAAGCGAGTTCTCTCCAAAATCAATCAGAAAGACATCAGGATTCGTAAATTCTGCCCATTCATTGAATCCAGATCGTGTATCAAAATGTTTCAATAACAAAATCATTAGATTACCGTTCATAACCATGGCAATACACTTAAATTCAGTAGATTCAAATTTCTTTACAACTTCAATAGCACGTTCCATAGCTTGTCTGCTCGATAACGACACAAAATTCTGTCGTATCCCCCCATTTGCAAAAGAATATTTACCACATGTCAATTGCTGTAATGGTATTGAATTTTCCCTGCCTTTGGTATTCCACTCTCGGCAAGGTCAATTCGTGCTTTGTTTATTTGTCCAGCAGGAACTTCGAGCGATAACCCAACAGTTTTATACATAATCTTCACCTGGTTAAGCTTGTGTTCCGCTTCACTCAGCGTTTTGCCATTCACACCATAGAGTAGTGTCACATAGTTTACTCTATTTACCGATTGCCTCTCCGCACGCACAAATGCACCCATGCTCAACAATATGATACAAATCATTCCGACCAGAATAACAATAACAAGGTTTCTCCTCTTTAGCCCTAGCAACATGTTAACCACCACCTACATGAAGTTGTTGCACTAAAAATAGTTGAGTACAAAATGCCACGCATTCCACTTACATAGCAGTTTCAGAAACCTGCGTTTCACTATGAACTCCCTTCGTAAAAATACGAATGATCTCTGCCCCCATTATGCCAATGGCAAATATGACAATCTCGTATCCCACAAAAGGAATGTTGATATGTGTCATCCAATTTGGATTGCCATATAACCAAGGTTTCCAATCCGACATAAAATGCAAAAATGCTACCCATGTGATCGAAGCACTTCTCCAAGCGACAACAGAGAAAATGACTGCGAATACCAAATCGTCAGCAATGTACAATAGCCAACCTGTCGTAAATATCTGCTGCCTATCAACGATCATCATCTCCGCCCAATGCGATAACGCAAACATAATAGACACAATAATGATTGCCCAAACGATACCAAACCGTTCCTTGAACACTCTTGTTAAGACACCCCTGTATGACCATTCTTCGAATAGTCCGACACCGATAAAGGTCGCACCCATAATTAGATGTGATGCCACCTGATATTCGTATGTAAACTGAGGTACCAAGAGAAAATATATGCCGACGATAAGAATGGTTAGCACAACCCAACGATATCGATTCGGAAAACGTGTATTGATTATTGGCGTTTTGACATATGGCTTCACAACGAAAAAATAAAGACCTAAAGGCAATACCACTTCGCCTAAATTCGTTCCCAGAAAAGAACCTAACGCAATCCACAACTGAGATTGAGAATTGTCAAATACTTGTACCAAATTACGACCTATATATCCAAGCCACATAGGTGCCCATACAAACGTAATGAAAATCCAAATCGCCGCGGCAATCACAAGTGGTCGATAAATTCGTTTACTCAAATAGCCATCTCCTTATCAACGCCTAAATTTATCCACAAGACGGTTATGCACTTATGTTAAGTGATTTATTCGAATTATATAAGGATACGACATCTTGAACATCAGTCGGTTGAACTTTGTCTACGTATACATTCTCCGATTCAAACAATAAGTACGCCCCCTTAATCATATCCCATAAAATGATCCTAGTCTTCTTTATGCCAATTCCCGTACCTTTGCCAACCACCATTCTCGGTTTAGTAGATGCACACTCATCATCGCGTAATTCGAATTGATTTCCAAGATTCCCCCAAGACCTGTATAGAGATAGTCAACCGCCAACGCAAAAGGTTTTACAGGTCTGCCAATCTCCATTTCTATCTGTTTCACTTTTGATGGAAAGCCGCCAGAAATATCCCAAAATAAATCCCAGTAATTGACCCCTTGTTGTCCACCAGCAGGCATCCCCCACCACTCACTAAATGAAGGTAAGGCATCCTCACAGCGCTCACGAAGAAGCGTGACCATTTCATCAAAATAACCTTCCGATGCAAAAAAATTGCTCCAGCGCTCTCGAAGACCATTTTGGAGAAACCGAGATCGATCAGCCACCATTTCATTCCACCATTGTTGCCACTGCTCCGCGAGTAATTGATGCTCCTCTTTACCCAAAGATTCAGGATGATAAGCCGACCAAAGTTGTTCTCGACGAAATGGCGGTGTATCTGGCAAAAGATCATAGGAACAGGCAACATAAATCGCAAAGTTTAAGTCTATCGGTGCATCCGTCATCAAACGCCACGATGGTTGAGTTCCTTTTTGCATCTCATCACTCCTCATCTTTCATGAAAGTGTCCATGGGCAGAATAGACCGTCAATTACTTTCTCCGTCTGTACAGTGAATAAAGTGATTACGTTGTTTTAGTCCAAACAATTTGATTTGACTCTGGCAGTTTTGCCCCTGAATATAACAAAAAATGGTGATCACTACTCAGTGCATATTGGTAAACACTAATATTCAATTGATACGGTGAATAAAGCTTGTACTACTACTTGAATCAAAGCCACGGGAACTGTTGAGATACCCATCCATGATTGAATTTAGCTCTTTTTCCGTCACAGGCACTTTATTGACAGCAAACGCAACGTCCACTCCCATTCCGACAATCAGCAAAAATACAATAGTTCTGGTTTCTTACTCGATGATTTCAGCCAACCATATACCCATATGGATCTTCCTGGTTGTGCCATACTGGGCGCTTCGACATACGATGTCAACTGATTCGCATTTGATGGTACTTTCCAATTTCCAACTAACTGCAACACCTCTTGCTTGGCTCTATTTAAGTTGCCAACAACGGTGGCTTTGATGCAGTAATCCAAATTATACCCTATCGTCACGCTCGTTCGTTCTAGCGCCACCCAATATTCATAGGTCACTTTCGTACTCTCTGATGCCGCAGGCGGAGTTCGTTCATTTAATGCAAACCAAGCTTTCCCGTTTGGGGTTTTGATATATGACTGATGAATAATTTGCGAATGATTCCCCACTACAGATTGATCATATGGATGCTGAGACGGCACCCCAGACAACTGCAATGAGACCTCAATGTCTTTCCATTTTGCTTGCATTGGACTCCCTGGTTGAGTAGATAACAACACACCATTCGGTAAAAGCAATGTTGAAACCGCAAAACGCGGGATCGTGGTCATAGCTTTTGTTTGCGATGTACCGAGAACACCTACCAGTGCTATACATACCAACAAAAAACGACGAAACCAATTGACCATGAAACTAACCCCTTGTTCGTAATCATCCTATTGATAGA
>JAJZCJ010000310.1 GCA_021846145.1 Bacillota bacterium | reverse complement strand
GACCGTGGATGAAAGTCTCAAAACGCACCGAGTACGGTTTGCGCGCCATTGTGACTTTAGCTGAACACGAAAAAACCAATTCACGTCCTGTTCCGCTGCGGGAAATTGCTGCTGAGGAAGAAATACCAGAAGCGTTTTTGGATCAGATATTTGGACTTTTGCGCAAAGACGGCATCGTGACCAGTGTTCGGGGAGTGAACGGTGGATATACGTTGGGCGACACGCCTGAACACATCCGAATGGGGCAAGTAATCCGCGTACTTGAAGGGGATGTGTCACCCATTGGCTGTGTCAGTGAGGAGTTTGCTGATCCAGAAGATTTTTGTGCAAAGGCTGTTAAATGCTATACGAGAAATGTCTGGCTGAAGTTAAATGACAGCATCATTCATGCACTAGATGGTCTATCGCTTGCAGATGTGTTAATGGATGAGCAGGTAAAGCTAACGTGATGGCAATTATTAGATCGCAGGTCCTTGATTCGTTCACAGCGAATCAAGGCTTTTTGCTTATTGTATACGTTTTCATGAATTTTACATAATATTTACATCAGACTAGCATGTGGAATGTGATAAATTAGTAGCAATAAAAGCTTTCCAGTTTTTGTTGGAGGTGTGGAATGGCAGAACCGCTTTTAGAAGTGCGTAATTTGAAAACTTATTTTATTTCGAAACATCGTACAGTCAAAGCTGTTGATGGAGTAGATTTTACAGTGTATAAAGGCAAGGTGCTTGGCATTGTTGGCGAATCAGGTAGTGGCAAGAGCATGACTTCATTATCCATCATGCGCCTAATTCCTCCGCCATACGGTAAGATAGTCGAAGGCATGGTTAAATTTGAAGGTGTCAACTTAGCTGAATTATCAGAAAAGAAAATGAACGATATCCGCGGCAATAAAATTTCGATGATTTTTCAGGAACCGATGAGTGCATTGAATCCTGTTCTCAAAATCGGGGTGCAAGTGGATGAAGTATTAATTCGCCACAAGAATTTGAGCAAGAGTGAGGCTCGTCGTAAAAGCATTCAATTATTGCAAAGTGTCGGTTTTCCGCGTGCGGAAGAGGTAGTGAATGACTATCCCCACCAACTTTCTGGAGGTATGCGCCAACGCGCCATGATTGCGATGGCAATGGCCTGTGAACCTAGCGTCCTCATTGCTGATGAACCTACCACTGCGCTTGATGTGACTATTCAGGCACAGGTGCTTGATCTGATGCGGGATTTGAAAGATCAGACAGGTACCGCTATCGTCCTTATTACACATGATTTGGGTGTTGTCGCAGATATGGCAGACGACATGATCGTGATGTACGGTGGGCAGGTAGTGGAGTCTGGGTCTGCTGATGACATATTTAATACCCCGTTACACCCTTATACTCGTGCACTGATGGATTCTATTCCAGTGATTGATGAAGATAGAGAAAGGCTTTTAGCTATTCCTGGTACTGTGCCAAGTGCGGCGAACTTTCCGCAAGGTTGTCGTTTTGCAGAGCGTTGCACACTTGCTCAGCTTTCGTGTATGGAGAAAATGCCTGAATTACGAGAACTTCGTCCTAATCAATTCGTACGTTGTGATCTGGCATAGAGAACAGTGAGTGAAAGGGGATTCAAAAGTGAGTTTGGCAGAACACGATGTACCTACTGTTACTACGAATGGTACAAATTTGCTTGAGCTACGCAATATTAAAAAATATTTCCCCATTACCGGTGGTGTGATGCGCCGGAAAATTGGCGATGTTAAGGCAGTTGACGACATCTCGTTCTCACTACGTCAAGGAGAAACACTGGGGATCGTAGGTGAATCTGGATGCGGTAAATCCACTACAGGCCGAATGATCATGCGAGTACTTGATGTTTCATCAGGCCAAATCTTTTTTGCTGGCCAGGACATCACCACAGTTAGAGGCGAGCGATTACGCCGGTTGCGCCAAGATTTCCAGATGGTGTTTCAGGATCCGTATTCTTCGCTGAATCCAAGAATGAGTGTAGGTTCACTCATTGCAGAACCGCTCATCATCAACAAGAAAATTTCCCGCAGAGAGATCAAGGATCAAGTAGGTTCTTTGCTAGAAACTGTGGGACTTTCTGCGGATGCCCGCATTCGCTATCCACATGAATTTTCTGGTGGTCAACGTCAACGTATCGCTATTGCCAGAGCACTAGCGTTACGCCCTAAATTAATCGTGGCAGATGAAGCAGTATCTGCATTAGACGTGTCAATTCAGGCACAGATTCTTAACTTATTAGCGGACCTCCGAAAGGAGTTTGGACTCTCTTATGTGTTTATTTCCCACAATCTTGCTGTCGTCAAACACGTGAGTGATCGTGTTGGGGTGATGTATTTGGGCAGGTTAGTGGAGTTGGCGCAAAAAGGAAATCTTTATGCCACTCCGTTACATCCGTATACGCAGGCATTGCTATCAGCGGCACCTGAACCAAGTCGAACCGTTAAGCGAGAGCGGATAGTGCTGGTGGGAGATGTTCCTAGTCCTGCTAATCCACCTTCAGGCTGTGCGTTTCATACGCGTTGTCCAAAGGTGATGGAGGTTTGCAGGTCTGTTCGACCGGAAATGAATGAGTACCAAGCTGGGCATTTTGTAGCTTGTCACTTGTACTCATAGAAGGCGAAAGACGTTGCGCAAAGAAAATCATTTGGGGGGTTTATTCATGAAAAAAAGGCAAGCCATGTTTTCTGCCTTGTCTGTCATCACACTTTCTGCACTGATTGCAGGAACCGGTGGCATGATGGCAAACGCAAAGACAGTTAAATCGCACCGTGTTGTTTCAAGCCAGAATACCATTACCATTGCACTGCCGTCTGCTTTTGGACCAAATCTGATTCCAGCACTAGACTCTTCTTTGTATACTGTATACATTACCGGTTATCAATTTGATCCTATTCTCAACGTAAACCCGAAAGATCAGTTGATCGGGGACATCGTCGACAAGTGGTCCTACTCGAAAGACAAGAAAACCATCTACTTCTACATCAATCCGAAAGCTCGGTGGTCCAACGGCAAGAACGTCACCTCTCAAGACGTCGAACTTGGCGTCGACTGGCTCGCTTCCAAATCTTACAACACGACTGACCAAGGGGAATATGGCTATGAAGTGAATAGCATCGTCGGCGCAAAAAACCCTATTCCAGATGGTACGACTCCTTCGGGATTCAAAATTATTAATGCGCGTGAATTTTCGCTGACTACGTACAATGTCGATGCGACCAATCTCTCGGGGAACTTGCAGTTTATTCAGCCTCTACCTTATTTTGCGCTTGGCAAGTTACCAATGTCACAATGGAAGACTTCTGCTTTCAACAAGATGCCTAACGTTGGTGACGGCCCGTATATTGTCACGAATGTTGTTCCAGGGCAATCTGTGACGATGGCCGCCAATCCTTATTATCTGCATGGGAAGCCATTAATTGCTACCACCATTTATAAAGTGGTCTCTCCTGACACGGTAGCGGGTGATTTGGTGTCTGGTCAAGTTAATATGTCTGGAATTCATCCTAAAGACGTGGCTAAACTAAAAAATGTGCCTAATCTCAGTATTAATGATTCGCCCACCAACGGCTACTCTTTCTTAGGCTGGCGAATGAATAACACGGTGTATGGCAAGGAATTTAGCAATGTGAAGTTCCGTCAGGCTGTGGAATATGCCATCAATCG
>JAJZCJ010000309.1 GCA_021846145.1 Bacillota bacterium | reverse complement strand
TTCCGATCTAAATCGTAACAAAAGACGACCTTATTCTAGTTTTTTTGGATACGGGTCGTCTTTTCGCTGTCTAAGCAGGCAGGTGACCATTATTTCTTACTTGATCAGTTTCAATTTTTTACATCAAAATAGTAGGTGTCTTTTTGGATCTTTATTGAATTGAAATTCCCCTTCTTTCTTGTGGCTCCCGTGTGTGATGTGTGGATTCAATTTGGAAACCAATTCAATGTCACTGCTATACTTTATGTTTTCTTTTTCCGAGTAGGCAGGTATCTCCGATGACCGTCTTGACTTCCACACCAGCTATCTTGCTTAATGCCTGCAACTGCTTGCCGTCATGACCACAGCCGCTGTAATCAGCCGTTCCTCGATCATGGCAAGATGAGTTTTGTATCCAAATAATGAGCCGCACTTTTGTGACCCACCTTGGCATCATGGTCTTCTGAGATTCGCAGCTTTAGTGAACGATCCAGCAAGATTTCTCTGGGGGATTTCTGGTTGTAGCGGGCTTTCGTATGGGTGTCATCGACGATAATCGCCTTGCTGTTGATGATTCCCTGTTCAATGGCTATTTCACCGATTTTATTGATCAGCATGTCTAACACGTTCAGACCCAGTAGCCGTAGCTTTCGAAACTTGGTTAGTGAACTCGGTTCAATCACCGGGTCTTCCGGAGCCATGTCAAGAAAATATTTGAATGACATGTCGTATTTGGAGTGCTCAACGATGTCGACGTCGGATAACTCAAAGATCGCCTTCAAAAATAGGTATTGGAACATACGAATCGGCTCAATGGCATGTCGGCAATTATCACGAATGAGAAGTCCACCAGTTCATTAATCTGACGCCCCATATTATCATTGGGAATAATTAAGTGATAGAGTTCGATGTATGGACTTAAAACTATGGATTGTTATTGTCGAATCTGTGGACTCACCTGCTTCTCTGTGAATGTCTTAATTATATAGAAAAAAGGCACAATTTCTTGAGAAATTGTGCCTTTTCAGCAACCCGGAGAACTTTTTCAGTGGACTCATGAACAGATCTCAGGGTTTTTCGTAAAGTTTTTTGGGAGATGATCATTATTTTCGAACGACTAATACTGGTACATGGGATCTATTAAGTACACCATGGCTAACACTTCCAAGAATCAATCGGTCGGCAGAACTTCTTCCGTGACTGCCAACGAGGATCAGATCAACTTCATCCGTTTTTGCGATTTCGCAAATGATGACCGCTGGTTGTTTAGGGGCTGTTTCGTGCCGAAAGCTTACTCTAGCTAGTAAATCGGATGGAAGATTTTCTGACAACTCTTGCTGGATTGATTGAAACAATTCTCTTTCAAAATCCATATTAAGTTCTGGACCCGAAAACCTTCCTGTAAATATTTGCGTGATATACAATACTTCAACCTCAGAATTTGGCCATGCATTCATCAAGTGTATGAGCATTTTGATTGATTCTTTTGTAGAATCAGACCCGTCAGTGGCAAATAATATTTTTTTCATTTCTAAACCCTTCCATCATGATTGATTAGTGTCAACAATTCCTTAATGCCTAAGCCTGTATAAGACGAAGTGATGACAATAGAAACTTTTGGGATTGCTTGTCGAAGAAGCTGCTCAGCTTTTTCTAGATTTGCTTTTGGATGATCGGCTTTGGTTAAAACACCAATTAACTTTTTATTTATTCCACCAACAAAACCGTGGGGGAATACACATTGACTTTTTGTAGAATCTTGAATCAATAGAAAGGTTGAAACTTCTAAAGCCGTAGCCATTATGGCTTTATAATAAAGTGGATTTTCTGTGTATTCTCCAGGAGTATCGATAATCCACTGACGATAATTCAAGGCCTGCGTTTTTACTACTACAATATCACTACTCAGTAGCTTTTCCGTGAGAGTGGATTTTCCGCTTTGAATTCCCCCAATCAACATCACCTTTGCAATTTTAATTCCCCCTTCCATCACATGGCACTGCAGGATAAAGAATAAATAAATCAGGATTTTGAAATATATGCCGGTGTATAACCTAAATGGTCGCTCAAAAATCGATTGATTGCGATCAAAGCGGTTTCCACTTCAGCAACACTCCCAATTAGCACTAAACTGCCTGTGAATCGGTCAAGGAAACCAATCGAGACACCCGCTTCTTTTGCGGCAAGGTCAGCAGCAATAATCACGGTTTCGCTGGGAGTTAGTGTCAGGATGCCCAACGCGCCATTTTCCGGAAGACCTAATTTCTGATAAAGATCAGGTACGGGATTTGCGATTAAATGTGAGAGTGTTATTTGCTTTCCTGGAACGAATTCTTGGATAAACCTTTTTTTATCGTCCGACAACATATCACCATCTTCAGTTGTCATAATAACAAAAAATAACCCAGTATCCATCCATAATGGTATCGATGAATTCACTAGGCTTCGTTGCCATGATTATTCTTAACTAGTCTGTATTATAAGCGTTTTTGAAATATTTGCAAGATAAATCTAATAATTTGTTGTTCTGCAATGATATCTTCAAAGAAGAACACCGGAAAATTGTAGACCAAGTCCTAAATGTGATCTAAATTCATCTTTGGTAGATCACGAATTATGTCAGTCTTTGTGTCCTGTTTTGTATGCTTTTTTCTGTTCTTCTCGCCAAGCAAAGTAGTTCTTCATGTCGATGTATTTATGCTCTGATTGCAACTTTTCGTTCATCTCCATCACACTGCAGCAAAAACCTCTAGACTGACAATGATTGCAACAATCATGACAACAAACTATGCAGGCGTGAACACTTACCCCCATGCTATGATGTCGTGGCAGTTCGTTGCTTCGGGGGGGGTGTTTTATACGTCCGTCAAGGATGATCAGCAGCAGGTGGATGAGCCTTTGGCCTCAACTTCGCTACGGCGACGGGGGTGGACGCTTGGTTCACCGCGCGATGCACGGATATGTTCAATTCCCAGTTCTGACAACGCGGCACCAAATTGGGTCAACACATCGGTTTCGCCCGTCATCTTGGGGCCACGATCCTCCAGCTAGGCATGGGTACTGGCGTCTGTCTGCCATAACATGCCTGCCTGTGGTTTGCGATCCCGAGGGCGGTGAATGTTCGAACGCCGCCGTTGACGGGTGGGGGCGATGCCTGCGTGGGTAAGCAAGCGACCGACCGTAGAAGGGCTAACCTGAATGGTTTCGTGTTCCGCGAGCAACTCGACGAAGTGGCACCGATTGGCTCCCTGATACGTCTCGGTATACACGCGTATGATTTGTTGCCTGACTTCCTTAGCAATGGTGTGTGCCGGCGCTCTGCCTCGGTTGCCATGAGTGAGGGCTCCCGATCCCTCTTGTTGAACCTTGGCTTTTAACCGAAGTACTTGGCGAGTGGAGAGTCCTAACACCTGCGCAGCTTGTGCGGTAGTCAATTGATGGTGGATGAGTTTATCGATTACGAATGCTTTTTTCAACTCTGCGCGACTCAACGAAATAATCTCCTTGTCCATCGTGACATTTTCACTGATGACTTACATGGTGACAATATCACTGACGAACAACACTCATCGTACAGTGCTGACGCATGAACTTTGAAGGCCTTGCGTAGCTTGGCTTGCAGGTCGATGACAAGAAAATTTTATGGCAAATAGCACTGGACAATCCTGCGACCATCTGAGATGATAGCCTTGGAGATGAA
>JAJZCJ010000308.1 GCA_021846145.1 Bacillota bacterium | reverse complement strand
CAAAAAATCCGACATAGCCAAATGGCAAATATCCCGTAAAACCATACAAGATATTGACCCCTTGAGCCAATGCAAGGTATACCATGGCTTGAAAAAATAAATCTTCATTGCTATACAACGACGGCATAATTAAGAATAGTAAAATAACGCCGACAAATACAATTCCACCGGAGTAAAGTTGTTTACGCATGTCGAACCACCTTACCTAGAAGTCCACTTGGCTTGACCAGTAGTATGACAAACAACAACAGATAGGGCACGAGATTTGCCCAAGCTGGAATATAGCTTTGCATGAACATTGAGGACAGACCGTAGATTAGTCCGCCTAACACCGTGCCTAAAGGATTGCCCAACGAACCAATAATGATAATGGAAAAGGAAGTGGTGGTGATGTCAGTACCCATATTAGGCGTGATGCTGCCTAGTAAGAATGGGCTCAAAGATCCTGCCGCTGCTGCCAACGCGAATCCAATACCCATCGCCCAAGCAGATACGCGGTGCACGTTAATCCCACTGCTTGCTGCCTCCTCCAAGCTTCCCATGACGGCTCGCGTAGCGTATCCGAGTTTGGTGTGATAGAGGTACAGATACACCATGGCGATGGCGATCACACTGACCAGTGCACTGACGACCCAAGATTCCTGAAAACTTTGGCCCAACACTTGAAAATTAGCAGTTCCCAGTGCTGACCAATCAATGGAGCGTGGGTTATTAGAAAAGAAGATGACAGCAAGTGCCTGAATCACCTGTGACATGCCAAAGAAAAAAATCAGGGAGAGCATTTCAGGGTCTTTGGAGCGCAAGAGGCGAGGGACAAACGCATAATAAAGTGCAGCACCAATAGCAATCATCACAACTATTTCGATGACAACGGATATGATCGGATTGATTCCATATAATGAATAGGCAAAATAGGCACCAAATGCACCTAGCATTAGGAAATCTCCGTGTGCCAGATTGACAAATCTCATGACGCCAAAAATTAGGTTGAGCCCAATTCCCATCAAACTACAGAAAAGACCAAATAGGATTCCAGAAATAACGGTATATATTATCACAGGCTGATTCACCCACCTTTCTTCAAATAAATGAGGGGAATACCAGCCGTGACGACCGGTATTCCCTTGGTTGCATTACTTTTGTGAGTACACGAATTTCACTGCTAACCCTTTGCCAGACTTGAGTAATTGTCCGACAGGTAAAGATTCACCAATTTGTGCGCCAATGGCGTTGATTTTGAAAAGTCCATCCAGTGTAAACATTTTACCAGAAAAAGTGTACAAAGATTTGCGCAACTGTAGTTGGGCAAGCCCCTGCGTGTTTTCGAGCGTATTTTGGATGACTAAACCCGCATTGTATCCTGCTACATTGAGGAAGTTAGGCGCGCTCTTGGTAGACTTTTGGAATACTTTGCTAAACGCATTCATCCCCAAGCCATAGTTCACCTTATTGTAGACAAGTAATGGTGGCGTCGGATAGGTATACGTTCCTGCAAGTTCTGATACGCCCACGTTTTGTTCCATACTAGACAGCAGTTGCCCTGGGAATATGGTGAACAACATCTTGAAGTGAGCGCCACTAGATGTCACGCTTTGCAAGAAAGGGATATCATTGGTCGGGTATCCAAACTCAATCACCGCATCAGGGTTAGAAGCCATGATGGAATGCACCAGCACGGAATAATTGGAGGTGGTGGTGGCAACGGAATTATTGTATACAGGTGTGATATGTGCTTGCTTTAATTTTGCCAGTAATGTGTTAGCCTGCGATTGGTCAAAGTCGTTTTGATCGTAAATGACTGCGATGCGTTGATAGTGTTGTTTAATCAAATAGTTTGCTAATGAAGTAGGCCAAACCCCTGAAGTGGGAAGGGAAGTCAGCGCGATATATGGATTGTTTTTGCTAAAAAAACTGTCGCCAGTTCCTGTCGGGTCAATGAGTAACATTTTATGTTCCTGTGCAATCGGTACAGCCACTGAAGTAAGCACGGATCCAAAATCGGAAACCAAGATGTTCACCTTGTCTTGAGTAATCAACTGATTATAGAGTGTGGCCGCCGTTGTGCTTGAGCTCTGATCGTTATAGGCGACAAGTTTGAGGGGGATCTTTTTGTGAAATGCTTTGACATAAACCCCGCCTTGGGTGTTCATTTGATTGACCCAAAACTTAAGACCGTTATATTGGGGCAAAGAAGATTCTGCAAAGCTACCAGATCCTGCGTACAGTGTGCCGATAACAATCTGCTTTGGTGCGTTGGTGGCTGCGTTTGCAGCGGCCATTCCTGAAAGTGTCATGGCTGATGTGATTAGTCCTGCCGTTGCGATCCGAGAAAGCACTCGGAATGGGAATTTTTTCATTTTAATACAGCACCCCTTTATATTGTTTTTATCTATTTTGATGACTTGCATCGAGAATCGTGCCATACTTAGTTGGTAAACGCTTTCAAGTTGAATTTGCCTTATCAGACTAAGTATTCCGATGCATCTATCTCTACTGTAAACCATTATTGATTTTTTACGAGAATATGTAACCAAGAAAATCATTATGTAATTAAAAAAAGTGATTGTTTGAAGTATTCATAAGCGAGGAGCATTTATGAAGGTAAAAACGCACCATTTATCGTTTCAAGAGTATATTATATTATTCATTTGTGTATTAATGATCATTCCTGTCCTTATTACTAGTGCCTTATTTGTATTTCATGTGCAGCATAGTGTCGAGGTAGCAGGATTGATCAGCGTGTTGATTGGATTTATTGGGGCACTTCTATTAGCGCGACAAATCAAGTCCATTTTGTTTGGATTGGAGCCCAGTGAAATCGCTAAAATGTGGCAAGAGAGAAATGCTATGTTGGAAGCCGTTCATGAGGGAATTCTGGCTGTCAATAGTGATTATCGGATTGTCGTAGCCAATCAAGCTGTCATCCAAATATTTAAACAAGCTTCTATTTATGCGGATCCAATTGGCGAATATGTAAATGACTATTTTCCCGCTTCCCATATGCGCAGTGTGATGCAAACTGGGTTACCCGAATATGATCAGGAGGTGAATCTTAACGGGAATACGTTTTATGTAAATAATTTTCCTGTGTTGGTGAATAGGCAGGTGGTGGGGGCTGTTTCTACCATTCGGGATAAAACAGAGTTAAAGCAATTGGCTGAACAACTAACTGGCATCAAAATATATACTGATGCACTTCGTTTGCAAACGCATGAATTTATGAACAAACTACATGTGATTTTAGGTATGATTCACGTCGGTCAAATGGATCAGCTAATTGATTACATTCATAAAATAACCAACCAATATCAAATGGATGTGGGCGCGGTGTCCCATCAAGTGAAAGATCCAGTTTTGGCCGGTTTTCTACTCAGTAAAATAAGTTATGCGAATGAACATGATCTCAAATTGGGAATTGTGGCAGAGGGAAGCGTCCCTATTCCGCAACTAAAAAATCAAGAGCTTGTCGACGATATGATCACAGTCATTGGTAATTTGATTGACAATGCGTTTGATGCTGTAAAAAATAGCAAAGTCAAATTGATCGAAGTATCTCTTCGGTATGAAATGGACAAGCTCACGGTTTCTGTCAATGATAACGGAGATGGCATTTCCTATCGAATTCAAGAGACGATATTTGAAAAATCATTTTCAACCAAGGGGAAAAATCGTGGGTATGGA
>JAJZCJ010000019.1 GCA_021846145.1 Bacillota bacterium | reverse complement strand
CTCTTCAATCACCCAGATATAGCCTAAAATTTCACCATCTTTTCGAACCGAAATCGCCACGCGATTGCCAAGTCCGACCGCATCAATCGCAGACACTCGTACCGGCTCCGCACTGTTGGCCAGGCGCTGCATGACGCCATGCTTCCATAGACTATTAATCACTTTTTCCGGCACCCTGCGTCCAATAATGGTGGAGATGCGAGCTGTGTCTGTCTCTTGATCGTGAGAACTATACGAAAGCAAGCGATGATGCGCATCTTCTATGGTGATCGGGCGAGCAAGCACCGTACCAATCACATCTGCTAAATTTTCCAGCGAATCAAATGATTCCTTAAAAGGATCGAACGGAACGCGCATATGCACGAATCTCCTAGTAACGTACTTAGAAATCTCCAAATTTAATATTACGGCTATTTGTGCAATTTCACAAACAAAGTGAACGCATTCTCTTTTCTTTACAAAGAGAATTATATGAATTGACCTTATAATTCAGCTAAGTCATTAAAACATGGAGGAATACATAGTGATCATTGGCGTTCCCAAAGAGATTAAAAACAATGAAAATCGCGTAGCCATCACCCCCGCGGGCGTACTCTCGCTCATACAGTCAGGACACGAAGTCATCATCGAAAGCGAAGCTGGAACTGGCAGCGGATTTACAGACGCGGCCTATCAAGCAACAGGTGCCACCATCTTGACAAGTGCGGCTGATCTGTGGGCACGCTCAGAAATGGTGATCAAAGTCAAAGAACCACTCGCTTCTGAATATAAATTTTTCCGCGAAGGTCTAATTTTATTTACCTATCTGCATCTTGCAGCAGAACCACACCTTGCAAAAGCGCTTAAAGATCAAGGCGTGACGGCCATTGCTTATGAAACGGTACAAGTCGGGCACACTTTACCCTTACTCACACCGATGAGCGAAATTGCTGGTCGGATGTCGGCGCAGATTGGTGCTCAGTTTCTCGAAAAGTTCGAAGGTGGTAAAGGCATTCTGTTGAGCGCTGTGCCTGGGGTAAAACGCGGGAAAGTGACGATCATCGGAGGCGGCGTGGTCGGAACGAACGCGGCAAAAATTGCACTAGGTCTGGGAGCAGACGTGACTGTCATTGATCTAAGCGCAGAACGCTTGCGCCAGCTTGATGATATTTTTGGCTCTCAACTCAATACATTGATGGCAAATCCCGCTAACATTGCCGAATCTGTGATGGAATCCGACTTAGTCATCGGTGCCGTCTTAATTCCCGGAGCCAAGGCACCTCGCCTCGTTACCGAAGAAATGGTCAAAAGCATGCAGCCTGGTTCTGTCATTGTTGATGTGGCCATTGATCAAGGCGGCATTGTAGCAACGACGGATAAAATCACGACACACGATGACCCGACCTATGTGAAACACGGTGTATTGCATTACGCAGTAGCCAACATGCCCGGCGCTGTTCCCAGAACGGCCACCATCGCTTTGACCAATGCCACCCTCCCGTATGCGTTGCAAATTGCAAACAAAGGCGTGCAGACAGCAGTGTTAGAAAACGAGTCGCTTCGCTCGGGCGTGAACGTAGCAGGCGGCCAGATCACTTACGAAGCAGTAGCAAGAGATCTCGGTTACGACTATGTCCCCATAGAAACCACATTTAAGGAAAAAGTAACACTCAGATAAGTTTGATCGTCTACATGAATAATGTTGGCAAATTGCAGCAAAACGCGTCGTAAACGCAGGCTAGTTCGGCATTTTTACGACGCGTTTTGCTGCAATTTTATTATGCTGAACACACACCGTTTGATGAAGGGCGGATAATACGCTGACCTTATCCTGTGTTTTGTTCCCATATGAAAATCGTTGCTTCACATACTTGGAAGCTTAAATTGAGCCACGAGTTCACTTAGTTCCACCGCCTGTTGAATTGACAACTGTCCTCCAGAAGCAATGGTTTCCATCGCTGCACTCATTTCCTCACTGGACGTCGCCACACTTTGGGCATGGTTGGTAGTGTTTTCAATAATTTTTGACACGATGGCAATTAAATCGACCATCTTGTCCGAGCTGGCCACTTCATCCTGTGTCATCTGATGAATTTCCTCAATGTCTTCTACCGTGGATTGCACGGCACCCTCAATCATCAGCAAAGCCTCACCAGCGGACGTCGCCTGTTTCACCCCTTCTTCCACTGCCGTTATTGTATCTCGAGTCATTTGCACACTAGTTTGAACCACTTGTGATACTCGAGTAAGTACTGCGCTCACACGTCCGGATTCCTGATGCGCCTGTTCAGCCAGTTTTCTTACCTCTTCCGCTACCACGGCAAACCCCGCTCCTTGCTCACCGGCACGCGCAGCTTCAATCGAAGCATTGAGCGCCAGTAGATTAGTCTGCTCCGCAATGTTTCGAATGGTCTCGGCGATCGTCTCAATCTCCTTGGAATAAAACTGGAGTTCGTTCATTTTTTCTTCCGTCGCTTTGGAATGATCCTGTATGGAACGAATATGGATCACCGTCCGATTCACCGTCTGTCTCCCTGTCTCTGCTGCCTGTTTGGTGTTTTGTGCCTGGTCAATCGCTGAATCGGCGCGGTATTGCGCCTGCTGGATCAGGGACGATAATTTCATCAGTGTTTTTGACACCTCGCCCGTGGCCTCTTGTCCCGACTGCGCTTCCTCGCTCAATTGCTGCATCTGACTGGCCACTTCCACCAGCGCAGCGGTGGTCTGTTCCGTCGAAGCCGCGGTTTCATCGGCCGCACTGCTGATTCCCTCCGAACTTTGAAGAAGTTTCGTTATGATTTGCCGCAACGCCAGAACGGTGTCATTCACGTTCAGTACCAATTCCCCAAGTTCATCGTTGGTGATTTTACGTAGTGGCGCGATGCGCAGATCCTTCTCTCCTAATTTGCGCATCGCCTGCTGCACCTGTTGAACCGCACGACCAATTTGCCGGGAGATGACAAGCGCCACCGCAACGCTAAGAAACAGCACGACAATCATGTCAATAACCAAGATGATCTGCGATAACGAATTCTCACCGTTTAATTGGTTGATCAGCATTGTTTCATCCGACTTCAAATAATTGGTGTATCCAATCAATGGTTGTATGACTTTAGTAAAGGGAACACTAATGTACATGAGTTCTGCCGTTGCTTGCATGTTACCAGTAAGCATCTTATTTGTAATCATCGAAAACGCTAACTGGTTGCCTTTAAGGTAGTTCAACCATTGCTGATGGAAGATAATCATGCGCTGACGATTATGTGTATCAGATGTCATGTTTTGTAATGTTGAATATAGTTGGGACACTGCTTTAACATCATTTTGGTAATTCGCTTCATAAGACGAATCCCCGCCTGTCATGATATACCAAGCACCTTCATCATCAGAACTACTTACCGAATAATCCAGAGACTGGATGGTGTGAAGTCGTAATTCATTGTCAATTACCTGGGTGAGAATACGCCTGCTATCATTTTGGAGATACATGGTCATACTGCCCATTACGATGATGAACACAATCACCAGACTAAAACTTATTAGCAATTTCATTCGCAAGCTAATTTTGATATTCGAATTCTTCATAAGTATCCCCCACGTATCATAGTAATAAACTATGTTATTGACCATGTAAAAGCGACTTAAAAAGCTTGACACAGTCCTGCACACAACCCAATTGGTCGTCGGAGAATAGCCAGTTTCTCTGGTCAGACTTCGTTCATGTCAGATGTTTGAAACGGAACTAGCGTTGATCATATGTCTGGACATGGTTTCTTCGATTTTTTTAGGTGGTACCCCCAACAACAATCGTGATCAAAAAAATACTGGGGGCCAACCAACAACGAAAGCCCTTTCATATGTATCGAAACACTTTTGTCTTACTAATTCCCCCCATCCTGCGAAAATTTTTCTATCATGTCACTCCCTTATGAATTTCCAAGATACTATTACTCGATCAAAATATGATGCCTTCACGAACCCAAATCGCCATAAATTGCAGTTCAATCGCGAAATTTCTTAAAAGCGTGTCAGATACGGCTCCTCCAAACAGAACACCAATAAATGCTGCATGCAAGATCGTCATGTGTTTATCATTCACCAGATAAGTGGGGAACCAAGTAAGAAAGAAATATAGAGTAGACGCAATTGCAAATTGTCCTATAGAGATGCCGAGAAGATGAATCCCTCTAGGATTGGATTCAAATGCAGTACTGACTTAAGAACGGGAGCAGCAACAAAAATATTGGTACGATCCAAATAGTTAATGGCAGTACTTAAAAACAACACAATAAGAATTGCATACCGTACCTTTGAACGTTTTTCCACATTTACATTCGTGTAATTCGAGGTGCCCCCAGGATTGTTCATCCTTATTCTAACTATCTTGTAAATTCATGAGATTCGACAGCAATGATCTCACATAGTAAATCCTCAATATGAACCATTACAAATAATAGAATGAATATCCGAAACCGGTGGATAACGGCATTTTATTTTATTACAATTCATTAAATTTTCCCTCTCTTCATTAATCCTTCGGCAGATTTCCTTGTGGTGTATACGCCCAGAGCAACCACAGTGGCTCAGAACCAGTGTTTACATGTTGGTGGTAAACACCTTCGGGAATAAACATATAGTCATACTGTTTGAATGTAAGCCGTTCGCCATTGGAGATCACATCACCAGCACCTCTAATGACAACATCCAATTCCTCTGAACCAGGGTGATTATGCACAGAACTTGATTCACCTGGCTCAAAAATCGTTAGTCCAGCCATAATATGCTTTGAATTTACAATTTCCGGTGTGACTAATTGAAAAACTTTCCTTATCATTTTTGATTCTGGATGATCTATACCAAGCCAGAGTTCCTTACCATCTTTAAACGGATCAAGAATCTTGATCTCCATGATTATTTCTCCCCTTTAATTTAATATTAAATTAAAATTAATAAATTTCAAAAATAATGACTTAATTAATTGTTTGAACCACCTCCCTGAAATCAAGTAGAATTTTCCCTACATCACCACTGAGTGCAAGATCATATGCCTGCTGGTACGCTGATATAGGCATAATTCTTGATACAATCGGATGCACGTCAAATAAATCATCTTTTAGAAATTCGATAGCGTGTAAGAAATCGTTAACATCATAAATAATGGAACCCAGCAACGAAATCTCCTGCCTTACAATGTAAACAATCGGAAGAACGGCCTCAGGAACCAACCCTACAAGTACCATTGATCCACCCGACTTTACCAACTTTATTCCTTGCTCCATAGCTGAACCGCTACCGGAAGCCTCGATGACTACATCAAAAACTTCATTCGTAAGTTCCTGTGGCAACATCGTTCGAACTGAACCAAGCTTCTTTACAAGATCCAATTTTACTGAATTGATATCGATGGCCGTAACCTGAGCACCTAAGTAGTTTGCAAAGGCCACCGCTAACATACCTTCACTTCCACAACCTATTACTGCTACCGATGTTTCTTCCGTGATGACTACTCTGTTAAAAGCGTGAACAATCACAGAAAATGGTTCCACTAAAACCGCTTTTTGATCTGGCATGCCATCAGGTACTGGAATTACATATTTTGATGAAATGATGAATTCTTGAGAGAATCCTCCATCTGTATTGACCCCAAGTGATTTTTTTTGAATGCATATATTGGTTTTTCCTTTTTTGCATTGTTCACATTCGCCACAAAATGAATTTGGAAAAACAACCACACGGACACCGATCATGCTTTTTACATTTTCTCCAGCATCAACAACCGTCCCCAATAGTTCATGGCCTGGTCGGATAGGATATGAGGCATATTTTATTTTTCCTTGAAAAACCCCCAAATCCGAACCACAAATTCCCCCGTAAATTAACCTCACCTTAACATCGTCATAATTTAGTGGGGGCTGAATTTCCATACTTCTGAGTGTTAAGTTACGCGGCTTGTTCAAAATTAACTCAACCATTATCATTACCTCCAATCACCGAGAAATTATAAGAACGACAAACATGAAATATAGTATTTACTAGATCGATCTAGTAAATACTATATTTCAAAAATGTAATCGCTGTCAATATCCAAACACTAGATCCACGCACTTTTCATTTTCGATCCGTAATAACTAAGTTTTTGAACGATTTAAGTAGAGTTAACAATTATTGTAGTGTAAAATTACAAATAAGCTGTCACAAAGTATGTAGCATTCGGAATTGAAAGCAATTTAGTTATAGGTTGCCTGTTTATCGGAATCACTTGGAATAAGTATTTACCTAGTTATTTAATTAAATTACATCATTGTTAAAAATGTAAACAAAATATTTTGTAATCGAGGGATACAGTTGAAAGAAAAAAAGATGTCTAGAGTTACTCTGCAGCAAGTGGCTGCACATGCAGGAGTATCACGAGCCACTGCTTCTTTGATATTGCGTGGCAGTTCCCAAATTTCCGACTCAACTCGGGATAAAGTCATGAAATCAATGCACGAACTAGGATACGTATATGATCGTGTTGCAGCAAACTTACGTTCTCATCGATCTTCAACTGTCGGATTGATAATCACAGAAATTGCTAATCCTTTTTTCGCGGAATTATTGGTGGGAGTTCACCAAGAACTCGATGATTTTGGGTACTCAGTAATTCTTGGAACTACATTTGATTTAATGTCAAAACAAGAGCGATTGTTAGCTAGCATGTTGGAATATAGGGCTGGGGGAGTGATTTTATGTCCGGTATCAGAAAGTTCCTACGAGGTGGTTGATATTTTGCAACAATGGGATATTCCTGTCGTACTTGTTGCTAAGGAACTACCTGGCGCAAAATGTGACTATGTTGGAGTGGATAATGTTCACGGTGCCGAATTGGCTGTAGAGCATTTAGTTAATTTGGGGCATCATAGAATTGCATTTTTAGGTGGTCCTACTGAATCGTCCCCATGGAGAGAACGGAAGCAGGGTTATTACAATATACTTCGTAAATTCGGACTAGAAATTATAGATTCGCTAATATTCCCTAGCCCTGCAACACGCGAAGGAGGAATCGATGCGATTAAGCGCGCCCTGAGTCTCCCATCATTACCGACGGCAGCGTTTTGCTTTAACGATGTAGTTGCAATCGGTGTCATGCAAGGTCTTATGAACAGTGATCTATATCCAGGCAAGGACATGGCGATTGTGGGGTTTGATGATATTCCGGAAGTTTCCATATTTACTCCAGGATTAACAACAATTTCATCATCACCACGTCTTATTGGAAAATATGCAGCTCAACTCTTACATAAGCGAATGTTCAACTTAGGTACGGATGACACACAAAGAATAATATTAAATCCCGAATTAATTATTAGAGATTCGACCAAATAATACATTTAATTTCATCAAAATCCGTTATGTTGATCTTGTTGTGGATCATAAAGATCCCATGAAAATTTGATTGTTTCTGTAATGTAATTGGCCATCTCTTCAGCATCGAAGTTATCCGTATTAAATTTAGAATTGTGCATAGCATAAATTTCTTGTCTGTTGTAAAACATTGCTTCAATTTCTTCGAGCGATCGGCCATGTAATACTGGACGACTATCTACAATTATATTTAGTCTTTCTTTCCATGAACTCCATGTTATATCGAGAAAAAAAACGACGCTTCCTGACAGACAAATTTCCCTGATTTCTTTTTGTAAAAAAGCACCCCCACCTAAAGATATTACCTGCAATTGTTTTGTACAGATATTTGAGATAGTTTCCTTCTCTTTTTCACGGAAATTCATTTCACCTATAGTTTTAAAAATTTCTGATATTGGCATATTAAATTCTCGTTCAATTTCCTTATCAACATCAATAAAATCTCTAAGCAATTTCTTGGCCACAAGTTCGCCAATAGTAGTTTTACCAACACCCATAAAACCAATGAAAACAATATTTCTTAATCGATAAGGTATTCCTGAATCAATCAATATCATTCACCTTTGCTTAAGCCAAAATACTTTGGCATTGATTCAGTATCAGATTTAGACTGAAATCGATAATGAAAGATCACTCCAATAATTACACTCGCTATCATTTCTATTCCACCAACGATAAAATTTAGAGTTAGTCGTTCATGTAATAAGATAACACCAAGAATAGTAGCAATCAACGGTTGCAAAAAATACATTAATGCCGGGAGATTGGGTCCCGCATATAAAATGGATGTATTCCAAAACAAATATGCCACACCTGTAGAAAGTATACCCACATATAGAACCATCAGTAAAGACGTGGGCGTATACAATACAAACCCTATGGTTCCCAGACTTCTCCAAGATAGTGGTGTAAGAACAGCCAGGCCGCCAAGTGTAGAATACAGCATTATCGACCACGCACTATATGTTGCAAAAAGCGGTTGCACAAGAGTGGAATAAAGAACCCACAATACAGCTGCTACCAATAAAACAACAAATCCAATGGGCTTGGTTTCTTGAATAGATGACCAAGCTCCACTAGCAATTACGAGCCCAATTACTGAAGATAAAGTCATTAAAATAACTGGCAGTCTGATTTTAATTCCTAAAATTATGCGCATGGATATTAATAGCAACAATGGAGTAATCGATAATACCAAAGCGGCCAAGTGGGCTGAGGTTAAATACGTTCCATATAGCTGTAATGCAGAGGTGCCACCTACGCCCATAGCACCAATACCAGTAGCCAAAATCTTTATTTTCAAAGGCATTGGTGTTTTTTTTGTTGTAACAATTACCATCAGAATATAGAATAGTCCGGCAAGAATCAATCTTGATTCACCCAAAGCAAATGGATTGATCTTATACATGAGTAGGCGACTGAAAGCATACATTCCTCCCCACAGCAAAGGGGCAATTGCTGAAAAACAAATTGCAATAATTCTAGTCATCATCGCGGGTAACACTCCTGGAGACTTCAAAGAAAATGCTTAAATAATATTATTTTCTTTCAAATCTATTATGTCTTTCAATGACAAGCCTAATATTTCATGCAGTATTTCCAAATTATGTTCCCCTAAATCAGGCGCTATACTTCGAATACTGCCTGGGGTTTTTTCGAATTTCGGGACAATGCCTGGCACCTTAATTTTCCCCATTCTTGGATGCATAATTTCCACTATATTTTCTCGTGCTCTATAATGAGGATCTTCAAATATGTCTTTAATGCTCAATATTGGACTAGCCGGAACTCCGAACATATCTAGTGTTTTTAATAACTCATCCCTATTCATGGTATTGATCCAGTTTGATACAATCTGGTTAGTTTCTTGACTATTTTCTAACCTCTTCGCATTTGTGTTAAATTTTTTATCTATCAATAAATCTTCCCTCTCCATTGCCTTAGCCAAACGTTCAAACGTAGAATCAGTACTGGTCACCAATACAATCCAATGTCCATCCATTGTTAAAAACGTTCCTGATGGACTGGAGTGACCACTTAAACCAGAAGTTCTCTCTCGTATTTTCCCATAAGTATCATATTCAGCTATTAAAAATTCCATCATTCGAAAAATACTTTCATACAAAGCAATATCAACCATCTGCCCAGATCCATCACTATGTGTATCTCGGTGGTAAATTGCTGTTACTGCGGCAAATGCAACATATATTCCAGTTATATAGTCCGTCAGAGAAAATGGCGGGCTTACTGGAGGCCTGTCCGCAAAACCTTGAAGATAAGTATATCCACTAAAAGCAGTAGCTGGGGTGCCAAATCCAGCCTTTTCACGATAAGGTCCGCTCTGACCATAACCAGATACTCTAATCATTACTAAATTTGGGTTAATTGATTTCAATTCATCATATCCAACTCCCCATTTTTCTAAGGTACCTGGTCGGAAATTTTCGATTAGAATATCAACTTTCGCGATTAGTTTTTTGAAAAGTTCGATTCCCGCTGGTTTGTGTAAATCTAAAGTTAGGGATTTTTTATTTCGTGACAAAGCAGGCCATCGTAGAGACTCATTGTTATAGAAAGGACCTACGCTCCTCAATGTATCTCCCTTGTGAGGCATTTCTATTTTAATAATTTCAGCACCAAAATCACCCAACAACGCTGCCCCAAACGGAGCTGCTATCATCGTAGATACATCCAGAATTTTAATACCTTCTAAAGCTAAATTACCCATTTTTAATCCACCTTATCTATTAATCGCTGCATTTAACCGCTAATCAACGAAAGAAGTAGTTCACTTCTTTTAGCCGTATCATCTAGTGAAATTCCATCTAGAATTTCATCTATTTTAGTTCTTAATAAATCATCTGTTTCAGCTAAACCAGCTAAAGTCACCAATTTTTTTAATTCATTTTCTGTTAAAATACTTGAATTTATCCCAAAAATCATATCTAAGGCCAGATATCCAAATCCACTAAGCAACTTATCAAATGATTGGGTCATTTGTCTGACTCCTTTTAAAAGAGAATAATCAACATCACTTTTTCGTTGTATGTCTGACAATTGCATGTAAGGCCATCTCATATCCGAAACTTCCAAACCCCGCGATTTGACCGATAGCTAGCGGTGCCAAAACTGACGAATGTCGAAAAGTCTCCCTAGTATGAATATTTGAAATGTGAATTTCAACAAAAGGAATTTTAACGCTACCAAAAGCATCTCGAATCGCATAACTATAATGGGTAAACGCGCCTGGGTTGATAATGATTCCTAAATAATTTTCATGCGCCTCATGAATGCGATCAATAATCTCCCCCTCATGATTGGACTGAAAAAAATCAAGCGTTACTCCGAGCTCTTGTGCTAACAATTCAAGTTTATTCTCTATATCTTTGAGAGTTTCCACTCCATAAATTCCTGGTTCTCTTTTTCCCAGCATGTTTAAGTTCGGTCCATTAATAATCAAATATTTACACATTGTTATACCCCAACTCCTAATCTTTAAATTTATAAATTCACGTGAGTCTTTTTTTCATTAGGAGAATAAATGTCCATGATATTCCAATGACCAGCTGTGGGCGTAGGTACGTTTAACATCGCCACATCAATGACAAACGGTTTATTGGATTCTATCGCTCGTTTTAGCGCAGGCTTAAACTCATCAGCAGATTGAATTTTTACGCCATCAACCCCATATGCTCTCGCGATGCTTGCAAAATCTGGTGAATAAGGTTCTCCGTTTTTTTCAAACACAGTACCAAAGGTAGTTCCGTAATGCGCTTTTTCCAATCCGGCAATCGTCCCAAATGCGTTATTATTCATTATCACCCATACAACCGATACATTTTCTTCTACTGCAGTGGCCAGTACAGATGGATTTTGACCAAATCCACCATCACCAATTAATGAAATAACCGTTTTGTCTGGTTTGGCAATTTTGGCCCCCAAGGCGGCGGGTGCACCAAATCCCATTGTGGCGTATCCGCCTGGAGTCAGGATTGTTCCTGCCTCATAAACAGGAAACTGCTGACCTACTCCATTCTTATTCCATCCCACATCAGTAGTTATAATCGCATCCTTGGGCAAAACTTCACGAACGTCCTCTAAAATGCGTTCTGGCCTCATCGGAAATGAGTTACTTTGAGCATGCACTTTATTTTGTAACTTAAATTCCACTTTATATGCTGCAATTTCCTGTATTAATTGATCATTTTGTCGCCCATTCGGTACCAATTCTTTAGCGATTCGGTTTAGCACTGACAAAGCCTGTTTGAGATCCGCAACAGCACCAATTTCAACCGGAAAATTACGACCAATCTCATTCACATCAATGTCTATGTGAATCAATTTAGTGGTCGGAATGTTAAAAGTATATTCCGATTCCCACGAACTACTATCTGCTTCAGAAAATCGAGTTCCCAATGCTAGAATATAATCCGCCTCTTTGCATTTTTCATTAATAAACTTCGTTCCCCAAAATCCTGTCATACCTAAAGTCAGTGGATGATCATCAGCTACAGAGCCTTTCCCCATGAGAGTATAGGCAACTGGAATGTTTAAATGGTCAACCAGCTCTCTTAGTTCATTCGCTGCATTGGCAAGCATGATTCCTCCACCCGCATAGATAAGCGGCATTTTTGCATTGTTCAATTCTCCAATTATTTTTTTAGCCGTTTCATCATCAATGGATGGTTTAAGAATTGTTTTCGTATGATGTTTTAACCTTTCGAAGAGATCTACATCTATTTCCGTCGAGAATATATCCATCGGCACAGATACCAAAACCGGACCAGGTCTACCGTTTTCAGCTAATTGAAACGCTTTTTCTATAATCTCTGGGAATAATTCAGCCTGATCTACCCTCCAAGCACGCTTAACAAATGGACGATAGATTTCAAATTGGGATGCATCGGCATGTAAATTCACTTCTTGATGAGGATGTTTTCCGTAATAATAACTTGGTACATCACCTGCAATAACAACCATCGGTGTTGAATCTAAGGAAGCGTTTGCAACACCGGTTGCAGCGTTGGTTAATCCTGGACCTAAATGACTTAATACGACAGATGTCTGTTTTTTTGCTCTGGCGTACCCATCCGCTGCATGCGCGGCAATCTGTTCATGTTTCACACTGATAAATTTTATTGAACTATTCTCCAAAGCTGCTAATACAGCAATGTTGGTGTGCCCACAAAGACCAAATATGTGTTCAATACCCCGGTTTTCTAAATATTTTACTAATTGATGCGAAATCAGTTCTTTCATCAATTTATACCTCCTCTTAAATGTCAGACTATGCTTGAAAAACAATCATTTTTGATTCAGTCATTTCTTGAATTGCAAATCGTGGACCTTCGCGCCCAATTCCACTGTTTTTTACTCCACCATATGGCCAGTGATCAAGACGAAAATTGGATGTTCCATTAATGACTACTCCTCCAACTTCTAAGTCATTAGCTACTCTATAGGCCAAATCCATTTGATTCGTAAAAATACCTGTTTGAAGCCCATACGATGAATCATTGGTATCCTTGACCGCCTCATCAATCGATTCGTACGGAATGACACTTATTACCGGACCAAAAACCTCTTGACAAACCACTTTACTATTTTTCGGGGGATTATATAACACTGCTGGCTCCACAGTCGCCCCCACTCTTTTCCCTCCACATAGTAAAGTCGCACCAAGTTTTTGTGCTTCATCAATCCAATCAACCACACGCTTCGCTGCATTAATATCCACCAAACAACCAATATCAGTATCAGGTAATAAAGGATCACCTAATTTCAGTTTCAAAACTTCATCCTTCAATAATTGGGTAAATTCATCAGCCACAGTTCGCTGGACATAAACTCTTTGTACAGAAATACAACTTTGCCCTGAATTACTGTTACCAGTGTGGGCACACTGAATTGCCGCCTTATGCAAATCAGCATCACCATGGACAATGGTGGCGGCATTTCCACCAAGTTCTAAAAGCACTTTTTTGATTCCTGCTAGTTCACAAATATTCTTGGCCGCAATCATACCTCCCGTAAAGGAAATGATATTCGTACGATCATCTTTGACAATTTTTTGACCGATTTCCACCCCACCAAGAAGCATTTGTATTCCGTTTTTCGGAAATCCAGCTTCAAAAAGTAGTTTCAATAACTCTGTTGCTATAATGGAAGTCTGAGGCGCAGGTTTCAAAATGATACTATTGCCTGCCGCAAATGCGGGACCTACTTTATGGCAAACAAGATTAAGTGGAGCATTAAATGGAGTAATCGCAACGACGACACCCACAGGCACACGAAATGTCATCGCGATTGATTGTAATCCTCGCTCAGAAGCGTTCCCTGGTATCGTTTCTCCGATTAGTCTTTTTGCTTCTTCTCCTGAAAGCTCTAAGGTTTCAATTGAACGGGACACTTCATTGAGCGTGTATTTTAAAGGTTTTCCCAATTCAAGAGAAATCAGCTTTGCAAATCTCTCCTTCTCTTGATCGAGTAGCATCGCTGCTTTTTTTAAAATTTTTGCCCGTTCATAGGAGGGAATATTGGCTATTTCCTTCTTAGCCGCATATGCCGACCCCAATGCCTTTTCGGCATCACTTGAGGAGGCCAGACTTTGTTCTCCTATTATTTCGCCCGTATATGGACTTCTTACTTGCACAATCTCCCGTTCGGATGTACTCCATTCGCCACTGATAAAAGACTGAGCCATCATTAACGTCATTTCATTCACCTGCTTTCCAAATGACGAATGGACGAGCCTGAATATTGCACCAAATCTTCACGATTAGGACATGGCCCTTTGATAAGCACTCCATTCATCAATTCCTCGAAGGCGTGAGCCACAATTCCCATTCCACGCGATAAAGCAAATACACCTTTTGCAGATTCTGCGGGGATTGTTAATTCACATTGAATGGCCGCTGATACTCCGTCAATGTTCATGGTGATCTTTTTCTTTTTCTTTTCTTCTAAGAACGCCCTAAATTCTTCGGCAATTTTTAAGTATTTTCCTGAAATTTCACCTTCATCTACCAAGGTTTGAGAAAGTTGATATAGCCTTCTTACTCGTGGATCGTCATCATGCAATTGATGACCAAATCCAGGCAACTTTTCTCTTGTTCTCTCTAATTTTTCATACTGTTCTTTAACCACTGAAGAAATATTCCGATTATCATCTTCCATAATCGTACTGGTCTCATAAAAAAGGCTCATGGCTTTTTCAGCAGCACCGCCGTGAACATCTCCCAGCAGATTGATGCCAGTGGCAACACAAGAATTAAATGAAATTCCACATGTCGCTGCCATTCTTGCTGCTGCGATCGATGGGGCTCTAGGGCCATGGTCCGCTCCGGCAACCAGCACACTTTCAAATAGACGCGCTTTTTTTTCACTTAGTAACTCTCCCTGGAGTAAAAGAAAAAACATCTGAGTATAGGATAGATTCCCTATCAGTTCCTCAATTGGGTATCCACGTATTACAATTTGATTCTTCTTAATGTCACTAATGGCCGTGTCCCACCATACTTTTCCGTTGGAATAGACGTCTAACGCGCTTCTACTACTCATATATAAACTCCTTGTCTAAATAACCATTTTTCATTGATATGATTGCTGCTTCTTGTTTTACTAGTGTCCTTAACTGCTTTATAACATCGAGAGAATATCTATGAGTTGGCCCGGAGACCGAAATACAGACCCGTACTTTCCCATCGATATCAAAAATGGGGGCAGCAACAGCTGATGACCCAACTTCCCTTTCATCTCGACTCGAAGCCCACCCCTCCTTTTGGATGATTTTTAATTCATTTTTTAACCTATCAAGTTTTTCAAGTGAATCAACAAAACGAAAGATCCGCTGTTGAAATTCATGATCCTGAAAGGCCAGTAACACCTTACCTCCAGCACCAGCCCATAATGGTAATTTCTCACCAATTTTCACCATGTGTCGTAAATTTTGCAATCCCTCGAACTGTTCAACACAGACCCTGTACTCATTTTCCAAAAGATAAAGATTAACAGTCTCTTTGGTGTTATCCCGTAGTTTTTTTAAACTAGGAATCGCCAATTGCCGTATATCTATCGATTTTCCTGCGATATATCCCAAATAATACAATTTATGTCCAAGTCTATATTTCAAGGTTTCCTGTTCTTTCATTACATAACCATTTTGTTCTAATGTTGCCAAAAGCCTAGTGGTGGTTGATTTGGCTAATGAAATTTTTTTTGCAATTTCCGTTAATGTTAATTCGACGTTTTCAAGAGTAAAACAATTTAATATCTCTAATGCACGTTGAACAGTTCGTAATGAATCTGGTTCTTTTTTTGTTTTTACATCCAAATCATCATTCATTTAGAATTCACTCATTTCAAACATTATCGATTCCGCACAATGGATACTGATTACACTGAATGAAACATAACTTTATTTTACATTGAATTATTTAATATTGCAATACTTATTGGACCCTCATTTCACATGCCAAGGTAGATTTTTCTTACCTGATCATTGTTTTTTAAGTCCTCGGAATTTCCTTCCAAAGCAATTTTCCCAGTTTCTAAAACATACGCCCTACTGGCGATCTTCAATGCCGAAAAAGCATTTTGCTCTACTAATAGAATTGTCAAACCTTTTTTCTGAAGACTCTGTATTATCCCAAATATCTGTTCAACAATGCTTGGTGCCAAACCCATTGAAGGCTCATCCAAAATAAGGAATGAAGGCTGACTCATTAATGCTCGACCAACAGCAAGCATTTGCTGTTGACCCCCACTAAGATTACCAGCGATATCATTGATTTTAGTTTTTAGAACAGGAAAATAGTTATATACCATTTCCAAATCGTTCATGATCTCTGAACGATCACGACGATGGTAAGCACCCGTTAATAAATTCTCCTTCACTGTCAATACTTGATAAATTCTACGTCCTTCAGGTACATATCCAATGCCTTCCCTCACTAGCCTATGGGGTCTAATTTTCAAAAGATCTTCCCCCGCGAAACTAATACTCCCACTGGATGGTTTGACCAATCGACAAATCGTTTTTAATATTGAACTTTTTCCAGCTCCGTTCGAACCCAGCAAAGAAACAATTTCGCCCGTTCCTACTTTTAAACTTATGCCTTTAACGGCATGGACTTTTCCGTAATAAACATGCAAATCCTTAATTTCTAACATTACCACTGGCCTCCCAAGTAGGCTGTAATTACTTCAGAATTCTGAGAGATTTCACTAGGGGTACCTTCCGTAAGAACAGCTCCTTCATTCATCACAGTAATCTGATCACAAATTGACATTACCAGCTTCATATCATGCTCTATAACGATTACTGTGATGCCCAAATCAGCCCTAATGGCTTTAATGAAAGTGGACAACTCATCTGTCTCTGTATGATTGAGACCTGCGGCAGGTTCGTCTAATAATAACAATTTTGGGCTTGCTGCAAGGGATCGTGCAATTTCGAGTCTTTTTTGCACCCCATATGGCAAGCTTTCCGCTAGGACATTTCGCCATTCAGTCAGCCGAAATGTCTGCAACAAATCTTCCGCTTTACGAATAACCTCCTTCTCTACTCGAAACACCCTTCTCGGATTTAATATATAATCCCAGATGTAAACACCTGATAAACGATCTAAAACAGTGCAAACATTCTCTATAACAGTCATCTTTTTAAACAATCTTAAGTTTTGAAAAGTCCTCGAAAGACCTAGTCGCGATGTCTTGTAGGGTGACAACCCATGTATTGGTTTGTCTTGAAACCAAATTTCTCCTGAAGTTGGTTTATAATAACCGCTTATTACGTTAAATAAGGTTGTCTTCCCAGAACCATTGGGTCCAATGACACCATGAATCTCATTCTCATTTACTACAAATGAAACATTTCGTAGCGCCTTTAATCCTCCAAACTCCTTGGAAATATCAACTACTTTTAAGGTTTCCATATACATAAGTTCAGCGCCTTTCAAACAAATAAATGAATTAATTACTCGGTTTTAAGTACCTCTGAATTCTTACGGCGTTGAAATTTCGATTTGAGACTGACTAACCCACCAGGTAGAAACACAACTAATATAACAATCATTGCACCATAAATAACTTGTTCCCAATTCTGAAATTGTTGCAACCATTCGCGAGCAAGAACTAATATAATGGATCCTGCAATTGCACCGTAAATATTGCCCATTCCTCCGATAACAAGTATGGTCAACATGAAGAACATTTCATTTAAGCTGAATGAATCCGGACTTACATACGAAATCATATGTGCATATAGTACTCCTGCTACACCAGCGAAAAGTCCGGAAAGGGCAAATGCAAGTATTTGTTGTCCAGGCACATTGATACCTGCTGCCTGAGCCGCAATATAATCCTCCCGTACTGCTCTAAAAGCTCTACCAATTGAATGATTTGTGATCATTCTAGCAAAGAGAAACATAATAACAGCAAAAGTTAATACTAAATAATAGTAATTTCCTTCATTGTCTAACGAAATTCCAAAAAACATTGGTTTGTCTATACCCGAAATTCCATTTGGGCCTCCAGTGAAATTTGTCATATTTGTTAGCGCATCATTCAATGCAATTGCTAACCCCAATGTAGCTATTGCCAAATAGTGCGATCTCACTTTTAATGAAGGAAGTCCAATTAGCACTCCAAAAAAAGTGCTAATCAATACAGAAATAGGTAAAGAAACCCAAAACCCCATGCCAAATGTAGTCGTCAATATTGCAGAACTATATGCACCTACAGAATAGAATGCAGCATGAGCTAAATTCATTTGACCACAGTATCCCATGGTTAAATCTAGTCCCACTACAAGAATAGTATAAAGAACTACTAAATCAAGAATATGAACTTGATACCCATTTAGCGCACTAGGAACTACAGCGAACAATACGATTACCAATGCAATCCATAATTTATCATTAGAAAACAATCGAATCGAAATTTTACTGTTTTTTACTCCTAATTCATTGCTGTTCATAGTTTGTCTACCACCTTTTCACCCACTATGCCCGATGGCTTAAAGACCAACACAAAAACAAAGACTAAAAATGCAATAACGTCACTCCACGCAGATACTTGAGTAGCGGCAATTTGTTGAAGAACACCAAAAATTAAGCCACCGACTATTGCACCAGGAATGCTCCCGAATCCACCTAGTATTGCAGCTGCGAACCCGTTTATACCGACAGAAGCACTCATATCGGGGCTTACATAAAATATAGGTCCGACTAACATTCCAGCTGCAGCGGCCAATGCCGAACCAATTGCTAGAGTGAGACCATTCATTAGACCTACATTAATTCCCAGAACAAGCGACATATCTCTTTCCTGCGCAGATGCTCTAAGCGCTAATCCAAGTTTAGTTTTAGTTAAGAATAATTGTAATAGTATTACGATTGCCGCAGCAGCAATAACAATCACGACACTGTATGGAGATATTGATATACCATCAATATTCCATGGCGTATTATTAATGGGGAACGGTACGCCAATACCATCTGGACCCCAAATAATAATTGCTAAATTTTGGAGAATAAAACCAACTCCAAGTGTCCCTAGCATCATGTACATTAAATCCATAGATTCAACAGGACGTAGCACTCTCTCGATTCCCATTCCTAAAATTGCTGTTAAGACAACTGCAATAACAAAGGCAAGTGCAAAATTAGTATGCATTGATACATAAAACACACTGCCAATATAGGCTCCTACCAGAAAAATTTGTCCATTAGCAAAATTTACTAGTCCCATTGATCGATACACCATTGAATAGCCTAATGCAACCAGCGCATACACACTCCCAATTTCAATTCCACCAATTAGACTCTGTATTAATATCATAATCTCTGTGTGCATACAGTTTAACCCTTTCTTTTTTTAGATATGAGATCAATTCCTGATTTCACTAATCTGATGGATGTAATGATTTACTAGTTAGCTGTGGCGTTCGGAAACATGTTACTGTTTAGCAAACGCCACAGTTTACTTTATTAAATTTACTTATATGCCACAGGTTGACCATTTCTAATGATGCCAATTTTCACAGTAAAGAGTCCCTCACCCACGCTGTTATAACGAAAATAACCTGTTAATCCGTGATATTTGAGATGGTGTAAGGCATTTGCAATGTGCGATCCATCAATATGGGGATACGCATTCTTAATAGCCTGAAGCAGCATTTCAGCGCCATCATATCCTTTTGCTACATGCGAATCTGCTACTATTTTAAACATTTTTTTGTAGGCAACTGCAAAAGCTCTTGATTGACTCGTTGCTGAATTGGATATATATGTTGTGTCAAAGATGGTTCCATTAGCAACTTGAGAACCTGCCGTACTTAGATACATACTTGTATCTGCACCTTGCCCAGCAATAAACTTCGCATTGATTCCCAACGCTCTCGCTTGTTTAGCGATTAATCCCATTTCCACTTCCTCTGTCCCAATAAACACCGCTTGAGGATTTGCAGCTTTAATTGTAGCTAACTGAGCACTAAAATCTTTAGCCGTCGGCGATACAACTTGATCTGCCACCGGGGTAAGACCATGAGCCTTAAGATCGGCATCAAATGTGGTACGGTTCCCCTGTCCAAACCCATCGGTATTGGTAATCACCGCAATTCTCTTGATTCCTAATTTTTTAACCACAAAATTTACCAATATTTTATTAAAAACTGTACTACTTGCATCATCCCTAAAAACATACTTACTGCCCTGAGTGGTAATCGTTGGATCTTCTCCAGCAGTAATTTGGGGTATTTTAGCCTGCGCAAAAACAGGAATGGTCGCTAGAGTAGTAGTACTTTCTGGGGTGGCTATAGCTGCGACGATACCTTGACTAATCAGATTTTCTGCATCATTTACAGCCACTGACGGACTGCCCTGATCATCCAATTTAATAATTTCAATTTTCCTTCCATGTATGCCGCCCTTAGCATTCAGTTGGTCAACCGCCATTTGTAATCCTTGACTATCCCAAGTCCCTAATGAAGCAAGATCGCCACTCATTGCACCGATTTCCCCGATTTTGATAACATTGTTACTGGTAGATGCCTGAGCAGTTAAGCTTCCTGCTAATACCACAGAAGCAGCAATCCCTGATATTTTCATCCAAGAATATTTCGTCAATATAACCCCTCTTTTCGATTGTTTTTTATTGCAAATTAATTTTTCTAATTTCATTTCTATGCATCCGTAGATGTTATGAAAAGCCTGAATTCAAATGAGAGCGATTTCATCTCAGATGCAACTGTTTCAAAACATTCTTTACATTAATGCTTTGAACTTTGTCTTTTTATAGAATGCACCTCCCTTCAATTGGATTTACGATCAGACACTAAAGCATGTATTTATTGCAACAAGTAATCCAATTTCGTTTCCAATCAGTGGAATAGAGTTACATATACCAGAATACGTTGCCTTGATTTTATTAAATATTCATCGAATTCGCAATAGCGATTCATATTAATATAAAAAAAAATTAAATATTTCTAAAACTAGTGTTCTTACTTTTCTAATTCCGGATCATAAAATTCTCCGAACAATTCTTGATCCGAAGGCCGATCCTCAGCAATTGGGCGCGACACCCAAGTCGTATTCATATAATGTTTGAGATGCACATTTTCAGAGACGATGT
>JAJZCJ010000018.1 GCA_021846145.1 Bacillota bacterium | reverse complement strand
GCGTACGAGTGGCACCATGTCATCGCCGTGACCGCCAAGCACAACAGCTGTAATGTCTTCTACGGAGACGCCGAGTTCAAGTGCGATAAAGGTGCGAAAGCGTGCGGAATCGAGTACGCCGCCAAGACCGATGATGCGTTCTGCCGGGAAGCCGCTTTCTTGAAAAGCAACTTGTGCCATCACGTCCGCAGGATTGGTGACTAGCACTAGTTTGGCGTTTGGTGAGCGGGGTGCTACTTCTTTGACGACAGAGCGAATGACTTTTACATTAGTATCGACAAGATCGTCGCGGCTCATGCCTGGTTTGCGGGCGATGCCTGCTGTGATTACGATGACATCTGAGTCTGCGGTTTCGTCATATGAATTAGCTCCGATTATGTTATTGCTAAAGCCAATAACCGGCGCTGCTTCTTGCATGTCAAGCGCTTTGCCTTGCGGCACACCCTCGACGATGTCAGTGATGACAATGTCCCCTAATTCTTTCATCGCCGCATAGAGAGCGACTGATGCGCCGACGTTACCGGCACCTACAACAGTAATTTTTGCACGTTTCAAAGGTTTGTCCACTCCTTTAATCATATTTATATCATTTTGCGTTCGGCTATCTACCCTTATAAGAGTAACGAAATTGTAGTACTTAACGCAACCCAATTTTACAATTTGTTGTTGCGATCTTGCGAATTTTTGACCATCAAGAGGCAAATTTCGCAAATGTGTTATACTCAACGTATGATTATTATTTCGGGGTGACAAAAATTGGGCAATAATAATGAGCGGAAAGATGTTTTTACGACCTCTGCTGGCATTGAGGTGCAGCGAGTTTACCATGAATCTGAGCTTGCTGACAACTTGCAGACGCGATTAGGCGAGCCAGGCGCGTATCCGTTTACACGGGGCGTGCAATCCACCATGTATCGTGGCAGGTTCTGGACCATGCGTCAGTATGCTGGTTTTGGCAGCGCACAGCAGACCAACGAGCGTTTTCGCTACTTGTTGCAACAGGGGCAGACAGGGTTATCGACAGCTTTTGATTTACCCACCCAAATTGGCTATGATGCGGATCATCCTTTTGCCTTTGGAGAAGTGGGGAAAGTGGGGGTATCTATCTCTTCATTAGCCGACATGGAAGTGTTATTTGATCAAATTCCGCTGGATCAAGTGAGTACTTCGATGACTATTAATGCGCCTGCCGCGGTGCTTTTGGCAATGTACATCGCTGTTGGTGAAAAGCAAGGAGTGTCGATGGATCAACTTTCTGGCACGATCCAAAATGACATCTTAAAAGAATACGTTGCTCGTGGCACCTACATATTTCCTCCTGCACCGTCGATGCGCTTGATCACCAACATCTTCGAATTTTGTGCTAAAAATCTTCCCAAATTTAATACCATCAGCATCAGTGGCTACCACATTCGCGAAGCAGGCAGCACGGCTGTGCAAGAGGTGGCGTTTACACTGGCCAACGCACGCGCTTACGTACATGCCGCGCTCAGTGCCGGGTTACATATTGATGAATTTGCGCCAAGGCTCTCCTTTTTCTTTAATGCACATAACTTATTTTTTGAAGAAATTGCGAAATATCGGGCGGCACGAAGGATATGGGCGCGCATGATGCAAGATGAATTCGGCGCGAAGAACCCGAAATCTTTGCAATTACGCTTCCACACGCAAACGGGTGGTTCTACGCTTACGGCTCAACAGCCTGACAACAACATCGTTCGTGTCACATTACAGGCACTTGCTGCCGTTCTTGGCGGCACACAAAGCTTACATACGAATTCTAGGGATGAAGCACTGGCATTGCCAACTGAGGATTCGGCGAGAATCGCCTTGCGCACACAACAAATCATCGCTTATGAGAGTGGGGCGGGCGATACCGTGGATCCACTCGGTGGATCGTATTATGTGGAGGCACTCACAGATCAAATTGAGCAACGGGTGCTTGATTATCTGCACGTGATTGAAGACATGGGCGGTGCAGTAAGTGCGATTGAACAAGGGTACATGCAACGGGAAATACACAATGCCGCCTATGAAACCCAACGTGCCATTGAGCGCAAAGACGAGGTAGTCGTAGGGGTCAATGCATTTACGATGGAAAATGAGCAAATGCCTGAGCTATTACGCGTAGATGAACGCATTGAGCGTGATGCGAAGGCAAATTTACTAGCACTCAAAACAACGCGCGATAATCAAGCGGTGGAGTCGACGCTAGTGGCACTGAAAAACGCCGCTAAAGGCGCTGACAACCTCATGCCTTATATTTTAAGCGCAGTTCGCGTGTACGCGACGCTCGGAGAAATTTCCGATGTGCTAAGAGAAGAGTTTGGTGAGTACAGACCAGTTTAATGATAAAGGAGGGTTATCCAAATGAATCAACCGATACGTGTCCTCATTGCCAAACCAGGACTGGATGGTCATGATCGCGGGGCACTCGTCGTAGCGCAAGGTCTTCGCGATGAAGGATTGGAGGTTATTTATACTGGGTTGCGCCAAACTGTCGAACAAATCATAGTGACAGCGATCCAAGAAGACGTAGATTGCATCGGCTTATCTTCATTGTCAGGTGCGCATATGACGCTTTTTCCCGCTGTCGTGGAAGGCCTACATAGTCGGGGGATCGATGACATGCTAATTATTGGCGGAGGCGTCATTCCTCCTGATGATGTCGTCGCACTCAAAAACAGAGGATTGGCCGAAGTCTTTACGCCAGGTAGCACGATTGGTGAAATGGCAGAATATATTCGCCACCACGTAAGTGGGCGGCATGATATGGTGCTGTTTGATCCTCCATCGCAAGTGGATCATATCGGAATTGCTGTTGCGAACCTTGAACAAACACTTGCTTTTTATCGCGATCATCTAGGGTTTTCTGTAGTTCATGAAGAAGAAATCCATGATCAACAGGTGCGAGCAGTTTTTTTGCAAGCCGGAGAATTACATATTGAATTGCTCTTTTCCACCGACGATGAAGGACCTATTGGCAAATTTATCGCAGCAAAGGGACCTGGCATGCATCACATCGCATATCGTGTGGACAATGTGGCAGAATGGATTGAAAAATCAAGACAAGCGGGTCATCGCCTCATTGATGAAATGCCAAGGCCAGGTGGACAGGATAAATCAATTGCCTTTATTCATCCGAAAAGCAGTTTTGGGGTGTTGACTGAATACTGTCAAATTATTAATAAGGAGTAGTGCGAGTGGAGAATAAATTACACGAACTAGAAGATCGTCGACAAAAAATCGAACGAGGCGGCGGAGATAAGCGGATTTTATCGCAACATGAAAAAGGGAAATATACGGCGAGAGAACGCATAGAAATGATGCTGGATGCGGGGACTTTTCGAGAAATTGGGGCATTCATTGAACACAGTGGCTCTCATTTTGGTATGGAACACATGGAAGTTCCGGCTGAAGGAGTCGTGACCGGTTGGGGTAAAATTGCCGGTCGAGTTGTTTTTGTGTTCGCTCAGGATTTTACTGTATTTGGGGGATCACTTGGTGAAATGCACGGCAAAAAAATTGCCAATATCATGGATCTAGCGGCTCAAAATGGGGCACCTGTATTGGGGCTCAATGATTCTGGCGGCGCTCGCATTCAGGAAGGCGTAGAATCACTGGATGGTTATGGACATGTTTTTTATCGAAATGCCATATATAGTGGCGTGGTTCCGCAAATTTCTGTGATTTTGGGACCTTGCGCTGGTGGGGCGGTATATTCGCCTGCGATTACTGATTTTATTTTTATGGTAGAAAAAACAAGCCAGATGTTTATCACTGGGCCTAAAGTGATTGGAACGGTGACAGGTGAGGTCATATCATCGGAAGATCTAGGGGGTGCGAAAGTCCACTCTAGCGTAAGCGGTGTGGCTCACTTTACAGCGCCAACGGAAGAAGAGGTATTTGCAGGCGTTCGTCAATTACTTGCATATTTGCCACAAAACCACAAAGAAATGCCGCCACGTGTTGCCCCTGACGAACAACGGGCAGCAGATGAAGAAATGTTGCGTTTGGTGCCAGTGGACAGTTCGAAAGTATACGATGTGTTGCAGGTAATCAAACAAGTTGTGGATTTTGGAGATTTTCTTGAAGTGATGCCGACATTTGCAAAAAATGCCGTGGTTGGGTTTGCTCGTATGGATGGGTATTCAGTAGGGATTATTGCAAATCAACCGAAGTATATGGCTGGTGGACTTGACATTGATTCCTCTGATAAAATTGCGCGTTTCATCCGTTTTTGTGATTCGTTTAATATCCCAATTATCACTTTTGAAGATGTCACCGGGTTTATTCCAGGAATCATGCAGGAGCACCGTGGTATCATTCGTCATGGCGCGAAAATTCTCTACGCATATTCAGAAGCGGTGGTGCCAAAAATTACTGTCATTTTGCGCAAAGCCTATGGTGGTGCCTATGTTGCGCTCAATTCAAAGTCAATTGGCGCAGATTTGGTACTTTCTTGGCCCACCGGCGAAGTCGCAGTGATGGGTCCAGAGGGCGCGGCGAATATCATTTATGCGCGGGAAATCGCTCAAAGTGACAGTCCAGAAGCTACTCGTGCACAAAAAATTTCGGAATATAAGGAGCGCTTTGTCAACCCGTATATCGCAGCAGCTGCAGGCATGATCGACGATGTTATTGACCCTCGCGAGACGCGCTCCAAACTGATTGATGCACTAGAGATGTTGCGTAATAAAGAAGAGGTTCGCATGCCGAAAAAACACGGCAATATTCCTTTGTAATAGTGCATTGGAATACGCCTTAAAGGGGACGATAGGGCTCATGAACAGCGTCGTTCAAGTGGATCGTGAAGGACTTATTGCCGACTTTATGACACTGGTAACTATCTCAAGTGAATCGCGGGATGAAGCGAATGTGGCCGCTTATATCCGCGGTGTTGTAGAAGAACTGGGCTATGAAGTAGAAGAAGATGGCGCAGCAGCAATGGTCGGGGGTAGCTCAGGTAACCTGATTGTGCGCGTGCCAGGAGAACTTGGCAAAAAAACAATCTTGCTCATGGCACATATGGATACAGCGGCACCAGGATTAGGCGTGCAGCCAATCCGGCATGAGGATCGCATCACAAGCGATGGCAAGACCGTGCTTGGTGCAGATGACAAGGCTGGCATTGCAGGAATATTACATTTACTGCGCATGTTAAGTAAAGAAAAGGAGCCTCATCCGCCGCTTGAAGTGGTGTTTACGGTATGCGAAGAGGCTGGTTTATTAGGGGCAAAAGCACTGGAACGCGCTAGACTAGAAGCGGAGTTTGGATTTGTGTTTGATTCAAGTGGACCACTTGGATTTGTCGTTACTGCAGGGCCTGCACAGACTAAACTACATGCACGTGTGTTAGGTAAAGCCGCTCATGCAGGAATTGCCCCGGAAAAAGGAATTAGTGCGGTGGAAGTGACGGCGAAAGCCATTGCCAAAATGAAATTAGGAAGAATAGATGAAGAAACCACTTCTAATATTGGCATGATAAAAGGTGGTATTGCGACTAATATTGTCTGTGATCGCGTGGAATTTCATGCCGAAGTTCGTAGTCTCAAATCAGGTAAGTTGACAGCACAAGTGGCAGACATGACTCGTGCACTGAAAGAGACGGCTGATGAGTATGGAGCTCAAGTTGAGTTGCAGTGGATGGATAGTTATCCAGCGCTTCACATTGATAGAGATTCTTTTTTGCATGATATTATTAGAAATGCGATGGCCGCTATGAACCTCGTTCCCCATTTTGGCCCCACTGGTGGGGGAAGTGATGCCAACGTGATTGCGAGCAAAGGTATTCCTGTACTTAATTTAGCAATGGGGTACCAACAAGTGCACACGCTTGAAGAGTGGATTGGCATCGCAGAACTCGTACGCGGCGCTGAATTAATTATAGAGATCATTAGAGCAAGTTTACAATACGCATAAGCAACGACTGAGCATCGCCCCGCACTGTCACTCGCGGGGTTTATTTATGGTAGTGTGACGCTTCAGCCAATCACCAAGAGACTCTTGTTCGTTTTCGCAAAGCATACGAAGCATGTTGTACACTTGGGTTGGGGTACCCTTGAGAATTAACTTGCGAGCACTAAAATAAATGTACATGTGATCACCTCTTGTACTGATGTATGCAAGATGACCTATAAAATATGAAGGAGGAGTGCACGTTGACAACACATTTGGTGGAGACACTCGTATCAAAGCAAGATATTTTTCGCGGCAGAATGATCCATTTGCGCGTGGATACAGTCAAGCTCCCTGATGGGAAAGAAACCACGCGAGAGGTCGTAGAACACCCGGGGGCAGTGGCTATTGTAGCTGAAACGCAAGCTGGGAAATTGCTGCTTGTCACTCAGTATCGCCATCCGATTAGTCAAGTATCGATAGAAATTCCTGCTGGCAAGCTAGAACAGGGCGAACCACTGGCAGATGCAGCTTTTCGCGAATTGCTGGAAGAGACAGGTTATCGCGCCAATGAAGTGACGAAAGTGATGGACTTTTATTCTACACCTGGTTTCTCTGATGAGATCATGCACCTATTTGTGGCGAGAGGGCTCACTTTTGACAAAACTCAACCTGATGACGATGAATTTATTGACAGTCAGGACTATTCAAAAGAAGAGATCATTCATCTCATTCGCACCGGTCAGATAAAGGATGCGAAAACCTTAATCGGACTGAATTGGTGGTTGTATGAATCATCCGCTACTTAGACTGATTTGCTTGCAATCTTACCATCGAATATACTCACAGCAGGTGGTATTTACATGTCAGGCAAACGTTTTACAGTAATCAACGAATCTTTTGAGTGCCGCAATTGTCATCATCACGTATTACCGCTACAATCAGGTTGCCGCAATCATTGCCCTGTATGCTTATATAGTGTTCACTTGGATCATTTTCCTGGGGATCGCACGGCCAACTGCGGGGGAACCATGGAACCAATCGAGATTTATCACCACTCGAAAAAGGGATATATGGTCCGGCATCGCTGTCGTTCGTGTGGACATGAGTCTGTAAATAAACTAGCTTTGGATGATCCTGTGCAAGCTGATGACTTTGAACTGGTGTTAACTATTTTTAGGGCATCCGCCAAGTAAAGTGGAATGCCGATTGATGGGAGGGTAATTGAATTGATTATCGGTGTGCCCAAAGAGATTAAAGACAATGAAAATCGCGTCGCATTGACCCCAGGTGGAGCCAGAGCATTGGTTTCTAATGGACATGTTGTGTTGGTAGAGAAAAATGTCGGGATTGGCAGTGGATTTCATGATGAAGATTATCAAGCGGCAGGGGCGGAGGTGCTGGGACAAGCTGCACAAGTCTGGCAAGGCGCAGATATGATCATGAAAGTGAAGGAGCCACTTCCAGACGAATTTGGTTTTTTTCGTCAAAATCTAATTCTGTTCACCTACTTGCACTTGGCTCCTGAGCTTGAGTTGACCAAAGCGCTGATGGCCAGTGGTGTGATTGCTATTGCATATGAAACGATTCAGTTACCAGATCGGTCGTTGCCGTTGCTCACACCAATGAGTGAAGTGGCAGGCCGCATGGCTGTGCAAATTGGTGCCCAATACCTAGAGCGTCAACAAGGTGGAAAAGGTATTTTGTTAGGTGGCGTGCCTGGCGTGTTGCCAGGTGAAGTGGTGATCGTGGGTGGGGGAATTGTCGGTACCAATGCGGCGAAGATGGCGCTAGGTACTGGTGCGGATGTGACGATTTTGGATGTCAGCCCAGACCGCCTGCGGCAGTTAGATGATCTGTTTACTGGGCGCGTGCGAACACTGATGTCCAATGTATACAACATCGAACAGGCAGTGAGTAAGGCTGATCTGCTCATAGGTGCCGTATTGATTCCCGGATCTCGTGCGCCCAAACTGGTGACTGAGAATATGGTCAAGAATATGTCCAAAGGTTCTGTTATTGTCGATGTCGCGATTGATCAGGGTGGTTCTATTGAAACAATTGATCGGGTGACCACACATAGCAATCCTACTTATGAAAAATATGGAGTAATACATTATGCTGTCGCGAATATGCCGGGGGCTGTTCCTCGGACTTCAACGCTGGCACTAACCAATTCTACGCTTCCCTATGCATTACAACTAGCAAATAAGGGATATCGCGCAGCTGTATTTTCTAGCACTTCGCTTGCAAAAGGCGTGAATGTCATCAATGGTAAAATCACTTATGAAGCGGTTGCTAAAGGGTTACAACTTGATTACACACCGCTAGAAGACGTTTTGGCATGATGTGTTGTGAACACGCATAAAGCATAGCAAGGAGGAGTGCAAATGCGTCTATTTGCAGGCGTTGTGACTCTCATGCTAAGTTATGCGTTCTTTTTATTGTCAACTCATTTTTCTGGATGGATGTTACATAGCGCGGCTGGTCATTTTTCACTCTGGCAACGGCAAATGGCCGACTGGCTATTTGCCGGTCCATAAAGTGGGGGTGAAATAGATGGATCACTATGTAGAAGACTATATTCATTATCTTGCTGTAGAACGAGGACTTTCTACTAATACACTAGCTGCCTATGAACGTGATCTTGGTGATTGGCTAGACTACCTTGAGGATCAAGGGATTGCTAGCCTTTTAGACGTAGATTATCGATTGCTCATCAGTTATATGCATTTTAAGCGCACAAAAGGATTCAAAACAGCGACCGTGACTCGGCATCTTTCGAGTATTCGTTCGTTCTTTTCTTATCTGCATCAAGAGAATATTATTCAGGCGGATCCCGCGCAATTACTAGAAACACCTAAATCTGATCGCCGTTTACCTAAGGTGATCAGTCTTGAAAAAGTCGAACGACTACTGGCAGCGCCTGACACGAGTAATTCTTTTGGCATCAGGGATAAGGCGATGCTGGAGTTGCTTTACGCCACTGGAATTCGAGTGAGTGAGCTGATCTCATTAAACGTGGCTGACTTCAACATCCACTCGTCGTTTGTGCGATGCTTTGGCAAAGGTGCGAAAGAACGAATTGTCCCAGTAGGCAATTATGCTAGGATTGCATTAGAAAAATATTTGTTGCATATACGGCCTGTTATTGTTAAAGAATTGCAGGAACATGCGCTTTTTGTCAATCACTCAGGAATGCGATTAACAAGGCAAGGATTTTGGAAGATAATTAAAAAGTACGCGCGTGTGGCCGGCATTCGCACGCCCTTATCACCACACACACTGCGTCATTCATTTGCCACGCATTTACTTGAAAACGGTGCCGATTTACGATCTGTGCAAGAAATGCTTGGCCACGCAGACATCGGAACCACACAAATTTACACACACGTCACCAAGACTCACTTGCAAAAAACATATCAAAACAGTCATCCGCGCGCTTGAATGAAGGAAGGTGGAACTTTGTCACGTCGTATCCTCTTAATTGTGCTTGATTCAGTTGGCGTTGGTCAGGCACCTGATGCAGCTAAGTATGGCGATGCCCGCGCGAACACCATCGGCAACACAGCAAAAGCAGTCGGTGGACTTCGAATTCCTCACCTCGCAGCATTGGGGTTAGGAAGAGTAACCGCGATTGAAGGCATGTCTTTGCACGAAGAAATTCATGGTGCTTATGGTTATATGATTCCGCAGTCAGCTGGCAAAGATACGACAAACGGTCATTACGAATTTGTCGGTGTCACACTGACAGAACCGTTGCCTACTTATCCGCAAGGATTTCCATCTGATATAATGACTCCCTTTGAGCAGACAATTGGGCGCAAAACGTTGGGCAATAAGCCTGCTAGCGGCACGCAAATCATTGCGGAACTTGGCGATGAACATGTGCGTACGGGCAGTCCAATTGTATACACATCGGCAGATAGTGTATTTCAGGTGGCAGCTCATGAAGAGGTCATACCTCTAGAAGAGCTATACCGCATTTGTGAACAGGCGAGGGAATTGCTTACAGGACGACATGGCGTAGGACGTGTGATTGCTCGACCGTTTATCGGCACATCCGGTCATTACGTGAGAACGTCTAATCGCAGAGATTATTCACGGGATTTTGGGTATACTCTATTGAATAAATTAGTAGACAATCAGATTCCTGTGATCGGAATTGGCAAGATTGAAGATATTTACGGTGGACACGGCATTACCACGGGCATTCATACCATCAGCAATGATGATGGCATCACGAAAACAATCGCGGCGATTGATCACACACAAGGGCCTGCGCTTATTTTTACGAACCTAGTGGATTTTGATATGTTGTATGGTCACCGCAATGACCCTGTTGGGTTTGCACATGCGATTGAGGCGTTTGATGAGCGGTTGCCAGAGATTATTTCCCATATGAGCGATGAGGATCTGTTGATGATCACGGCTGATCATGGCTGTGATCCGACGACACCATCAACGGATCACAGCCGAGAGGGCGTTCCGTTGCTTGTCTACAATAAGCGTATGACGACTGCCATTGCACTGGGTTGCCGCGATACTTTTGCGGATCTAGGGGCAACGATGGCTGAGTATTTGCATGTTGATTGGCCTTTTGGGAGTAGTTTTTATCCGCAGATTGAGGGGCACTGACAATGAATCCGATTGAATTTATTCAAGCCAAGAGAGACGGTCAAATACATTCCCCAGAAGCGCTTAATTACTGGATTCACAGCTATGCTCGCAAAGAAATACCAGACTATCAAATGGCTGCATGGTTGATGGCCGTCTATTTAAAAGGGATGACGTCTGAAGAAACAGGCGCACTGACTAGTGCGATGGTGACGTCGGGCGAAGTGCTTGACCTTGGTGATCATTTTGAGCACTCTGCGGACAAGCACAGTACAGGTGGAGTGGGGGATAAGACATCGCTCATTACGATACCGCTTGCGGCAGCTTGTGGTGTGAAAGTGGCAAAAATGTCGGGCAGAGGACTAGGACACACCGGTGGCACGGTCGATAAGCTTGAGTCGATCCCGGGGTTACGTACGTCACTGACCACACAGGAATTTATGTCGCAACTAGAGCAGTTGGGACTAGTGATTTCTGGTCAAACGGCTGATTTGGCTCCTGCGGACAAATTAATCTATGCGCTGCGTGATGTGACGGCTACGATTGAGGCCGTTCCCTTGATCGCTTCTTCCATTATGAGCAAAAAAATAGCAGCTGGGGCAAAAAATATTGTGCTTGACGTGAAATACGGTCAAGGAGCCTTCATGAAAACAGTCGTTCAAGCAGTGGGGCTTGCCAAGGCTATGGCTCATATTGGAGAACATCTTGACCGCAGAGTAGTCGCTTATGTGACCGACATGAATCAACCATTAGGCCTCACGATTGGCAATGCGCTAGAAGTTGGGGAAGCGGTAGAGACACTCAAAGGTAATGGGCCTCAGGATCTTTTGTCTGTAAGTAGCACACTAGCTGCAGAAATGGTCAGCCTCGCACGGAAAATTTCGATGGAGGATGCTATCGTCGCAGTGCGTGACGCATTACAGACCGGAAAAGCGGTACAACTCCTAAAACGCATGATTATCCATCAAGGTGGAACTTGGGATGATGGTAAAGACCTGCCAACGCTTCCTGTGGCACCTGTCATGGTACCTGTCAATGCTACACAAACAGGCTATTTAGCTGGTGTGGATGCACTTGCAATCGGTAGGCTAGCAATGGGGCTAGGTGCCGGAAGAATGCGCAAAGAAGATGATATTGATCCGCGCACAGGGGTAGTGTTTCGTGCGGCAGTTGGTGATTTTGTTCGCGAGGGGGAAGTGCTGGCCACGATTCACGCTCGCTCAGCACAAGAGGCACATGCGACGTCTATTTTATTGAATGAAACGTTAAGTTGGAACAATGAACGTCCGCAACTAGGCCCATTGATTTATGCAAGAGTGACCGCACAAGACACAGAATATTACTCCTCATAAATAATGAGTACATACCTTTACCCACCTCGTGCAAACTATCTGTAAGAATCAGGATGAGGGGGAGTAAAATCGTGTACTTACATCATGGAAAAAAACACAAAAACAGTCGCTTGTTCATTGCAGGTCTTGCAGGAGGGGCGATTTTTCTTTTTGCCCAGCCAATCATATGTAGTGCACAAAGTGAAGCATGGCAGCCCACGTTAGCTCAACACGCCAAATCAGCCATTCTTATGGATGCAGGAACAGGGACAGTATTGTTTGCAAAAAGTGAGCATACCCACTTGCCGATTGCCAGTGTGACGAAAGTGATGACCATGCTGTTAATTTTTGAGGCGATCGATAAGAGACAAGTGCATTTACAAGACACCGTGCGAGTTTCTGAACATGCTGCCAGCATGGGAGGGTCGCAGATTTTTTTGAAGCCAGGGGAAAACATGACGCTCTCTGATTTGATGAAGGGTATCGCAATGGCATCGGCTAATGATGCCGCAGTCGCTGTAGCTGAACACGTAGCGGGATCAGAAGCAAATTTTATCCGAAAAATGAATGAAAAGGCTCACCAATTGGGTTTGCATGATTCTCGTTTTGTCAATACGAACGGACTTCCTGCACCGCAGCACTACTCTTCTGCTTATGATGTCGCGATCATATCCAAGGAGCTTTTAAACCATGAGGGAGTAACCCGTTTTTCAGGTTCATTTAGTGACCATCTGCGTAAAAATACGGCTAAGCCGTTTTGGCTTGTCAATACCAATAAGCTCGTGCGTTTTTATCAAGGGATGGACGGAGTGAAGACGGGCTACACCTCAGAATCGTTATATTGTTTGTCTGCGAGTGCCAAGCGAGGTGATTTGCGCATGATTGCCGTGGTGCTAGGTGAGCCGAGTTCGGCTGTGAGAAACGCGGAAGTCGTGGAAATGATGAACTACGCGTTTAGTCAATACAGCGCTAAATCGGTATATAAAAAAGGCCAAGTAGTGACACTGGTTCCCGTATCAAAAGGCGAATCGACAGCCGTAGCAGCGATTGCGTTACGCTCCGTGACACAACTAATAAAAAAGGATGAAACCCGACCCATGGGCCAGGTTATCACTGAAATACATCCTCTTAAAGCCCCTGTTAAAAAGGGGCAAGTGGTAGGTCATGTCGTGGTCTTGTTTCAAGGACGAACCACTGCTCGCGTGCCACTCCTAGCTGTCGCTGACGTTCAGCCTGTGTCGTGGTGGGAAATGTTAGGTAGATCCTTACACAAAATGTTCTTATTGGGCGTTAAGGAGTAATGAATGTTGTCATCTTTTGATGCCTGATGCGTGCCACAAGGGTACATATGCGTTCATGGCTTTCAAATGAGTGAATTTGATCCCCAATTGTAGTGTATAACGCCTTTAATTTACGCAGCACTTGCTCGCTGGTCATGAATTTTTGCATTTTTAGCAAAAGGGAAAGCGCAGACTCTAAGCTCTCAATCGCCTTTTCAGTCTGTTCGCGTTCTGCTTCTAGTAGCCCGCGAATTCGTAATGATTCGGCATATTCTAAACTTTCAGGTTCAGCCAAGGAAAAACTTCGCTCTAGACTGCGTTCTGCATTGTCGTACTGAGTTAACATGATTTCACAGGAGGCTCTTTCAGCCCAGGCATTTGACAATTCAAGGTTGCGATTTTGGTGATAATATTCAGAGATAACGCTAGGGAGTACGGATAAGGCATTATTGATATCTCCTGACTCCTTAAGTACAATCGCATAATTCATTTTGGCATCAGTCAATTGGGCTTCCATCCCAAGGGAGCGATAGATACTAACGGAATCAAGTGCAAACTGTTGGGCTTTGTCCTTGTTGTCTTGACTGACGTAAAGCACGCTTAAAATATGGCACAACTCAGCCATTTCACTGATATAGGAAGTTCCTTGTAATTCGTGATAGGCTAATTCAGCTTGTTCTTGTGCCTGCTCTGTATTACCCAAACGATACGCGCAAATGCTGATGTTTTTGCGCGTATTACATATGTGTTGAATAGGCGGAGTGGAGAGTTCAGTTAAAAAATTTAACGCTTTTTTAAAACAGTGAAGCGCAAGTGGAATTCTTCCTAAACGAAAATACAACTCACCTTGATGATTCATGCATTGAGCACCTAACCAATGATCTTCATGAGTAAATGTATATTGTTCCACATCGGCATAATAGCTGATCGCAGTCTCAATATCACCAATGATTTCTTTTGCATAGGCAATATCAAGCTTCAGTTCTACAATGGAAATGTAAGAAACACTAGCTTCTAGTAACTGTAGCAGAAGCGGAAGTGCTGCTTCTCCATTCATTTGTGTAAGTAGTTCTTTTGCTTCTTTCAATGTTTGCATCTGCAAGTTGCGCGTTTCTACTTCATCAAGCAGTTCATGAGGGGTTACTCCTAATTGTTCCGCTAATAAAGTGATCACGCGCAGTGATGGTGCCACGCGATCTGATTCAATTTGGCTAATCAGCCCTGCTGTGATTTCACCACGTGTTAGTTCACCTTGAGTTAACCCCTTAGATAACCGTAAAGATTTAATTTTTGCCCCTAATGTTAATGGTTTGTTTATCATTCATTTTCAATCTCCTTTCAAAATCCAATATAACATATTCATTAAAAACTTTTAAAAAAATTTCTCGTGTCAAATTTCCATGAAATAGCACTACTTTTGTCGAGAGGCAGGAAAACCATATACGACAGCGAAATCAATGGCATGAAAGACATACAAGGCAGGTGGATATGGTGAATCTTGAATTGGCAACTAGGCGCAATCAACGTTTTTTAATGGTTGTATTAACTGGGGAACTGGATCATCACAGTGCCGAATCGGTGCGAAGTGAACTGGACTTGGAACTTGAAGTGCATCCTGATACTTGGCTGATACTTGATCTGGGCGGACTCACATTTATGGACAGTTCTGGTCTTGGTGTGATTTTGGGCCGTTATCGTAAAATCAGGTTTTTAGGAGGAGAAATGGCGATTGTGAATATTCCGCATCCTCTTGAAAAAGTGGTTCAGATAGCTGGTTTGCAAAAAATCATGCATATTTACCATTCAAGTAATGAGGCATTACATGAAATGAAAGGAGGTTTGCAATAATGTTTGAAAACGAAATGAACCTCAATTTTGTCAGTCTTTCAGAAAATGAATCGTTTGCTCGCGTGGCAGTTGCGGCTTTTGCCGCACAGTTAAATCCTACTTTAGAGGAAATCAACGAAATTAAAACGGTAGTGTCTGAAGCAGTAACTAATTCAATCATTCATGGATACTCGGGAAAAATTGGTTATATATACTTGAATTGTAATATTACAGGTGATAGAATGGAACTTGTCATCACTGATCACGGTTGTGGTATTCAAGATGTAGAGCAGGCCAAACAACCGTTGTATACTTCTAGACCAGATCTGGAACGGTCAGGAATGGGATTTACTATTATGGAAAGTTTTGTAGATCGATTTTACGTAGAATCGGAAGAGGGCAATGGTACGACCATTCGGCTTATCAAACACTTTAAAACTTCAAAACGCGCAATTTATTCTGAGGTGTAACTTATGGAGCACGGCGCACTGCGAGAAGACTTGAAATTGCCTGATGATAGGATTCGCGAATTGATCCTTTTGAGCCAACAAGGGGAACTGATTGCTAGGGATGAGTTGGTGATACATAATCAGCGCTTGGTATGGGCTGTCGTTCAACGATTTTTAGGCCGTGGATACGATGCTGAGGATTTATTTCAGATTGGCTGCATCGGATTGATGAAGGCTATCGATAAGTTTGATTTAAGCTATGATGTCAAGTTTTCAACTTACGCAGTTCCCATGATTATTGGTGAAATTCAACGATTTTTACGAGATGATCACGCAATAAAAGTGAGTCGTTCATTAAAAGAAACCGCCAGGCATATTCGCAATATGAGGGATGAATTGGCTAAATCGCTCGGCAGGCAACCTCAACTCAATGAAATTGCAGAAGCATTACACATAGAGCCTGCTGAGGTGATTTTAGCACAAGAAGCAATGCGACTTCCCGCATCGATTCATGAAACGGTATTTGAAAACGATGGAGATCCGATTTTTTTAGTCGATCAAATTGCAGATGCGCAAGAAAATACTTGGTTTGATCGCTTAACACTACACGATGCCCTGACACATTTACCTGAAAGGGAGCGTTTAATTATTTACATGCGATTTTTTAAGGATAAAACGCAGTCAGAAGTGGCTGAAATGCTCCATATCTCGCAAGTTCAAGTGTCTCGTTTAGAAAAAAGGATTTTATTAAAAATACGCCAATTAATGGAATGAAATCATCTATTTATACTCTCCTTCTACTTTGGGTAACTTACATCGAAGAGGGAGGTGGAATTTGTTGAGCGTAAGCATGGGTGATGAGCAAAAAAAGTATCAAGCGTTTATTAAACCCCGACAACCATCTAAAAAATGGTTAACAAATTCTATACGCGCATTTATTTCAGGAGGTATTGTCTGCTTAATTGGTCAAGGGATTGAAGAAACTTTTGTTCATTATTATCATTTTAGTGAGCAAGTGGCAGGGAATCCCACGGTAGCTATCCTCATTTTCTTATCTGCACTTTTTACGGGCATCGGTGTATATGATGTATTTGCACGGTATGCTGGTGCCGGTTCGGCAGTTCCCGTTACTGGGTTTGCCAATGCGATTGCCTCTGCAGCGTTGGAACATAAAACTGAAGGATACATTATTGGAATTGGAACCAATATGTTTAAGGTGGCTGGCCCAGTGATTGTATACGGGGTTGTAGCTGCCTTTTTTGTGGGGTTAGTGCGTTATTTGATCACACAGTATTAAAAAAATCCTTCTCTTTACGTTTGGAGGTGTCTCGATGAAGATCGGGAAACAGACTTGGCAATTTATTTCTCAACCACGTGTCATCGCCACTGGGACAGTGGTGGGGGAAAAAGAGGGACAGGGACCGTTAGGACAAACTTTTGATCTTGTACTTGCTGACCCTTATGTGGGGCAAAAGACATGGGAAAAAGCAGAACAAAAGATGATGGAAATGGCTCAGGCGAAAGCAGTAGAAAAGTCCGGATTGAGCATGGAGAATATCGATCTAGTGATTGCCGGTGATTTGTTGTGCCAGAACATAAGCGCAAATTTTGCTGCAAGAACTGCTGAACGTCCGTATCTCGGCTTGTTTAGTGCTTGTGCGACAAGCATGGAAGCGATGGCGTTAGCTGCGGCCATTGTTGATGCAGGTCAAGCAGATTATGTGATGGCTGCTGTTAGTAGTCATCATAGCACTGCAGAACGGATGTTTCGATTTCCGACAGAATACGGCGCGCAAAAACCACCTACTGCCCATTCCACCGTGACGGGAGCCGGAGCCGCGATTGTGGGTCATGCACCAAGTGGTATTAGGATCACACATGCCACGATTGGAACGGTGACGGATTTGGGCGTGCAAAGTCCATGGGAGATGGGTGCCGCGATGGCACCCGCTGCAGTACGCACGATTGACCAACACTTTCGTGATACAGGGCGGCAACCTGCAGATTATGACCTGATTGCAACGGGTGATCTGGCTAATGTTGGCCTTCCCATTGCCAATGAATTGCTATTGCAAAAAAGCTGGCAGATGGGGGGGAGGTTTACTGATTGTGGCATGTTAATCTACGATACAAAGCAGCAAGTGGAGGTTTTTAGTGGTGGTAGCGGTGCCGCCTGTTGTGCTGTTGTCACCTTCTCGCACCTACTTAATGGACTTTCCTCTGGTCAATGGAAGAGAATTTTAGTGATTGCAACGGGGGCACTGCTATCTTCTGTTTCTGCTCAGCAAAATGAGACCGTGCCATGCATTGCTCATGCAGTCGTATTTGAAGCAGATCCAATTTAGCAAAGGGAGGGGTAGCGGTGAGCGGTGTCGGAATATTTATCTCCGCATTTATTGTGGGGGGCTTGATTTGTGTAATTGGTCAGTTAATTTTTGATTTAACCAAATTAACACCTGCTCATGTGATGACGATACTGGTAGTGGCAGGTGCGATTCTTGAGGGGTTCGGACTCTACGATCCACTCATAAAATTCGCTGGTGCAGGTGCCACCGTCCCCATTACTTCATTTGGCAACGCGTTAGTTCATGGCGCATTGGCAGAGACCAAGCAATATGGGATACTTGGGCTGATCACAGGAATATTTGAAGTAACAAGCGCCGGCATTTCTTCTGCTATCATATTTGGGTTTCTGATAGCTGTGGTATTTCGGGCAAAAGGGTAACTCATGCCTTGTGACGTTGGTTGAAGCATGGTATCATCTCTACTAACTAATTTATTGCGGTAATAGATAAAAGGATTATGGAGTGGAGAGATCAACTTGCAATCAAACGGGAACGAGGCAGTGCTTTCAACACAGGAATTGGCGATCGGAGGGGTGTCAACCAGCTTTCTAGCAGAAAAGTATGGAACGCCTCTGATTGTCTACGATGAGGGGTTTATTCGCAAGCAAATCAACGCATATAAGAATGCATTTCGCGAGGTAAAGGCGGATTTTCGTTTGGCATATGCCTGCAAAGCGTTTTGTTCGACGTATATGTGCCAATTAGCACAAGACGAAGGGTTATGGCTCGATGTGGTTTCTGGTGGAGAATTATTCACGGCATTAAAGTCAGGCGTGAGCCCTCAACAGATCATCATGCATGGCAATAACAAGACGCGAGATGAACTGCAATTAGCCATTTCTTCGGAAATTGGATTAATTGTTGTCGATAATTTTTATGAAATTGAGTTACTTGGGCAATTGCTTGAAGATGTAGGAGCAACTATGGATGTCCTGATCCGGGTGTCACCAGGTGTGGACGTACATACGCATGATTTTATCGCGACGGGACAGCAAGACTCGAAGTTTGGTTTCGATTTATCTAGCGGTCAAGTAGAAGCAGCGGTGATGGCAATTCAAAAGCAGCCTCGACTGCGAATTATGGGCATACATGCGCATATTGGCTCACAAATATTTGATGCCGAAGGCTTTCGGGTGGCAGCAAAACGGATGGCTGATCTTTCGCGAGAATTGGAGCAGGAATTTGGTGTGTTAACTCACATCTTAAATTTAGGCGGGGGACTTGGCATACGTTATACGGAAGATGATACCCCAATGCCGTTAGCATCACTTGTCGAGGAAGTTGTCTTGGCGGCGCGAACCGCTTATGAAAATGATGGCATGAGTCTGCCTATGATTATGTTGGAGCCTGGACGCAGTCTGGTGGCAGAGGCGGGAACGACACTCTATCGCGTCGGCAGCAGAAAAGAGATTCCTGGGCTGCGCACGTATGTGGCTGTAGATGGTGGTATGACCGATAATCCGAGGCTAGCATTGTATGGGGCAAAGTACGAGGCGGTGATCGCCAATCGCCTGAGTGAAAACAAGGATGAATTAGTATCTATCGCCGGAAAGGCATGCGAAAGTGGAGATATGTTGATATGGGACATTCAGATGCAAAAAGCACAGCCTGATGATTTGTTAGCTGTATTTTGTACGGGTGCCTACAATTATTCAATGGCTAGCAATTACAATCGCATCCCCCGTCCCGCAGTTGTCTTTGTCCAAGATGGTGAGTCTAAACTAGTGCTGCGCAGAGAATCATATGATGATTTGTTGAGTCTGGAAGTGATGGATCATTCTTCATAATGCGGGTATAGGTCTATACCATTTACGCAAACGATCATAGCATAGGATCGAGGAGGGATAATGATGCTGACCATCCTATCCTGGATACCTAGGATTGCTCGTTTTGTGCAAATGTTCCAAGGCGTTGCAGGCGCAACCATGCCATTTATGCCCTGGATAGGCAAATTATTTAATCGCTTTCGCGGAGGAAGTCATACACCTCACTTGTCCACTGCGCGCGCATAAACAGTAACTCGACCTGTTTTTTTTAGCTTTTTCCTTTTTTTTGCTAAAAAAGAGATGCCCAGACTGATAAGTGAAAAACTCAACGCAGGAAAGAGCGGTGGGCGAACCGGAGTCGTGACTGGCACAGGGATGGTCTCGTCAAGTTGGATTGGCAGGGTGATCTGCATGTGTTCATAGACGATGGTGGCTGTCCCAATCACCGCTCCTTTTTTGATACCATCCGCAATCGGTGCAATCACAAGCGAATGGACGATTGGCAACGACGAATCAATCGGGACATGAACAGGATTGGCGCGTATAGATTCGATCCCTTGGGCTAGCTGAATATGACTAAACACTGCAGGAATTTTCACTGGCGAGGAACCCTGACTAGCGCCGGTAAGAGGAACTTGTGCCACTAGCGGCGCTTCCAATGATAACGTTGCAGGATGATGATCCAAAGTGATGGTGGCCACTTTAGTACCTGTTGGTACGATGACTGCACTTTTAAATGAGGAAAACCCATAATTTAATAAAGTCGTCGCATCGGTTTGCATTTCCCCTAAAAGTGGAACTTTCATCAGAACGGCGAGCAGTGTGTGGCCATTGCGTGTGGCTGATACCACCATCGTTTGCTCCGCATGATTCGTCCAACCTGTTTTCACTCCATTTGCACCTGGATAAGTCCATAGCATCTCGTTGAGGTTGGACAAGTCAGAAGTCCATTCTTGTCCTTTCCACAAATAATATTTGGTCGAGACGATTTTCCTGAACTCTGGAAATTGCATGGCACGTTTTGCAATTAAAGCCATATCGTACGCGCACGTATACTGATCGGAGTTTTGCAGGCCATTTGGATTGACAAAGTGGGTGTTGACTACACCTAAATGACTTGCTTCTCGATTCATTAAAGTAGCGAAACCTGCAACCGATTTACCATAGTGTTCTGCAATGGCAACTGCAGCGTCATTTCCTGAATCAATCAATAATCCATACAGCATCTGTTGCAAGTTATGTACTTCACCAGGCACGAGATACACTTTGTTTGGCACTTGGTTGGCCGCATTGACGGAAGTGCGAATCGGATCATTTAAATGACCATATTTCAGCGCGAGTAACGCAGTCATGATCTTCGTGATACTAGCTGGATACAGACGATCATAAGGATTTTTTTGATACATAATTTGCCCAGTTGTCATGTCCATCAGGACTGCGCTTTGTGAGAGTAGTGTTGGCATTGTGGGCGCGCTGGTAGCTGCGTGCACCATGGTGGACGCTCCAAACATCATGGTGGTTGGTGTCACACATAAGATAACGATCG
>JAJZCJ010000307.1 GCA_021846145.1 Bacillota bacterium | reverse complement strand
ATTAGGCTGGGCATATAGAGCCATTGCAGTGCGAATTGGTGCGCTAGGAACCATTTCATCAATTAAAGGTGCATTTTTTCTGTCACTTGCGTGACTATATCGATATTCGTAATACAGAAAGGGAATAATTTTTTGCGCGTAGCCAGTGAGTAATGGAACCATACCTGCGAAATAGAATAAATATCCAGCCTCTATGCCCAGCCTAATTGAATGAACAAGAACGGCTGCGAATAACAGGGCGATCGATACGATGAGGGTGAATGTGGCTATAATGGTGATTTGTAATGGGAACACGATCCGTTTTCTTTTTCTCGCGCGTAAGATTCTTAGGATGTCCAGTGAGAATATAATCAATCCACCTATGGTAAAAACGGTACCTAATAAGGCAGGAAGTGGAGAGGTAGCAGATGGCCAATAGACACTGACTGCAAAAAGTGCGGTTCCGGTAAAGTAAAGCCCTGAAGAAAGTTTGAGGTTGGCATAGTAACCATGACTCAGCACGAACATAGGAATGAATTTATAACTGATCACGAGGACGAGTCCTCCCCAAAACCACAGTGTGCCAAGCATGATGTGGCTTAAAAGCAGTGAAAGTCCAGTGCCAGGCAAACTAAATGCCTGCCATATGCCAATACACATGACGAGCATGAGTCCTAAAATGGGTAGCCACAATCTCCGATGAACAATCGTTTTATTGCGAGCCTGTTTGTAACTTTTATATACTTGCAACAGGTATAAAAATACGTTGATCAGCAAGAGGCTTCCGCCGGTGCCGACAAAATAAAACTGCATGCGTGCAAATCCATAGACCATGAGCGTAATGGATAAAAGGTGCAATGGAAGGTGCCAAACTGCCACTTTTTTTGATAAGGGTGGAGCTTGAAAGGCGATCGGAATGAGTTGGAACATGACACCAAATGCGCCTGTTAAAAGCGAGCCTAATACGGCTAGGTGAATCCATGCAAATATTGCACCTGACCAAAATATGCCGTGATGTAATGTCGTGAATAGAGAAAAGGACCACCACCATGCAATACCGCTAGCGGCTAGCGCGATTAGTAAGTACCATATGGTGGGTGAGATAATTCGTTTTGTGGAAGAGTTAACTTCGTCAGTCATGCGCCTCACCTTACCTGTTGAGATTATGGGGAGATCTTTTATACTACAAGGATAAGGGAATTATTGCACATATACGGGGAAAACGCATGATCATCAAGAGGAACGAATGGATTTTGTGACAAGGGGGGTGGTTAAGATGGCTAGATTTTTAGTTGTAGGTGGCACAGGGTTAGTCGGTCAAGCGTTAGTGAATCAGCTGCTTGGAAGGGGCGATCAGGTGACCATTGGTACGCGTTCGCCATTTCGCTCTGCATTTTTGGATGAGCGGGTATCAAGGGTGCCTCTTGATGCGAGGGAATGGGACAAAGCGGCACAAGACGCACCATTTGAGGGTGTTGTCAATTTAGCGGGACAGTCCATATTTAACGGACGCTGGACTAGTGAGTCGAAGAACGCTATTATGCAAAGTCGCCTTTCAACGACAACTATGTTGGTCAATTGGATGGAAAATACATCTGTGCGACCAAAGGTGTTTGTAAACGCGTCTGCGGTAGGATTTTATGGCCCAAGTGATAATGAGGAATTGACGGAAGCTAGCTTGCCTCGGGAACGAGATTTTCTAGCCTCTGTGACAGGCGCATGGGAGAATGCGGCGGGTCGTGCCACGGCGCTTGGTGTTCGCGTAGTCCTGGCGCGCTTGGGAATTGTGCTAGCGCGTGATGGAGGGGCGCTTCCGCGATTGCTCCTGCCCTATCGCATGCATGTTGGAGGAACGATTGGCAGCGGTAGGCAGTGGATATCTTGGGTTCATATTAAAGACGCAGCCAGGCTTTTGGAATTTGCTTTAGATCAAGAGGAGATACTAGGCCCCATGAATGTGACGGCCCCTACCCCAGTTACCATGCGCGACCTCGGCATAGCGATAGCAACGCAATTAGGAACACACAGTAAATTATCGATTCCGTCATTTGCCATCAAAGCGGTGCTGGGTGAAGCAGGAAATTTAATAGTAACGGGTCAGAAGGTAATTCCTAGAAAGGCAATTGCCGCAGGATTTCAACGTAGTTGTGTCAGGAGTCCCCTACTTCTAAAGTGGGGGAGGAATGGCATGGCCTTTTCGTTTCAGTAAGATGATGATACAATATTGGTACTGAATGGCGGTGATGCTGTTGGAACTCATGCGTACCGTTCGGCTGAAACTCCTCGTTTCGCCAACACAAGCAGAAGCGTTACAGACGACATTACAAGCGAACCGTGAAGCCTTGAACTACACTAGCCGAATTGCTTTCGAAAAAGGCGGCATTTCTGCTTTTAAGCGATTGCAACAAGTAGTCTATCGCGATCTACGCGACCAATTCGGCTTAAAGTCGCAAATGGCTTGTAATGTATGCTCTGCCGTTGCGAGCACGTATGCCAGTGCCAAAAGCAATGATCGCTTGGTACTCGCCACCTACCAACACAGTAAGGTCGTGTACTCCTACAATCGGGATTACACGGTGCAAGTGAATGACCAAACCGTATCGATTGGCACCTTGACCAAACGACTCAAAGTGCCGTTTTTGGTAGGTGACCACGATCGCCCCTACCTTGATCCTTCCCTGTGGGAATTCGGATCGGCGGAACTCGTGCCTACTCGAAAAGGGTATTTCCTTCATGTGGTAGTCAAACGCGCCGTTGATGAACCAATGATCCAGGATTGTGATGCGGTCATTGGTGTCGATCGCGGCATGAATTTTTTGGCGGTGGCGACCAATCCCAACGACGAGACGATGTTCTACAAAGGGCGTCCCATCAAAAATAAGAAAGCCAACTATGTTCGTCTACGCAAAGGATTACAGCGTCAAGGCACTCGTTCTGCGAAACGCAAACTCAAACAGATTGCAGGGCGAGAAAACCGTTTTATGACGGACATCAATCATCAAGTCGCCAATGAAATCATCGTCTTTGCCAAACAATCAGGAAGCAAACCGTGCATCGTCTTAGAAGAGTTAACCCACATCAACCTCAGTACCACCGTGCGGCTGAAAGAGCGCTACTGGCGGTTTTCTTGGGCGTTTGCACAACTCGAAGCCTTCATCCGTTACAAAGCACTTGCTGAAGGAATTCCTGTGTTATCCGTGTCGGCTAAGTATACGAGCCAAAAGTGTCCGAAGTGCGGGCACACAGAACGTGGCAATCGGGATAAGAAAAATCATCGTTTTACCTGCAAAGCGTGTCACTATACGTTAAATGATGATTTGATCGGCGCGCGAAATATTCGTGACCGTGGCGTGGAACAACGTCACCAGATCGAGACAGCAGGAGCATGACTCCTCTTGTCGGGCTGTGTGTCAGCCAGCCTATTGTCGCGACTGTGAGTAGCGAAGGCTACCGTAACGTGGGAGGCGTGAGCCGTTTACCACTAGGTCAGTGGCAAGCTACCGCTTCTAAACGAAGCGTAAGCGGTAGTAGTTGACTAGTAGAGAACCATTAAGTTTGAACATTTAAGTTACAGATATGGCGTGCCAATCGGCACGCCAATTATGTTGTCAGTAAGCTGCTTTTTCATCGTCATTCTTGACGTTGATTATTTTAGTGTATATAGTAATATATATAGATTGTAATATTCATATATATGGTGTGAAGTGAGGGAACCTGATTT
>JAJZCJ010000306.1 GCA_021846145.1 Bacillota bacterium | reverse complement strand
CAACAGCTTTCGTCTGCCATTACACAACTCACTCAACAAATCACAAGTATGCAGACAAATTATCAAAACCATTTGCTTAAATTATCACAACAGGGATTAATTAACTTACACAACTAGATGGGGGTCCAGTAAATGAACGCAAAGTTTCCGTGGTGGATTCGTTTCGGCTTGCCTGTAGTGGTAGTGACGCTTTCTGTCATGTCGTATAGCTCCATATTGTGGTCGGAAACGAAAACTATTTCTGCTTATGCTAAACCTACTGGTAAAGCGGTTTACACGATTACAACGCAACTATCCCAAGTTCACCACAAGATTTCGCTTTCTCAAAATCAGTTGCAACAGTTAGCATTAAAGTACCAAGGCTTACTTGGGACTGCTCGGCAGGATGAAGCGATCATCAATCAGGTCAACAGCCAGCTGTCGGCTTCAGGTATACCGATTGTGCCTAATGTCCCCACATCATTTCCAATTGTAAGTGGATATGCCACCAATTCGCCGTCGCCGGTATTTCAGACCATGACAGGAGCATCATAAGGGGAGATTAATTTGCGCAAGTACAGTGTAGTTTTATTAACGTTTGTCCTTGTCGTTGTGGCCGCTGTGACCATGTCGTTAATGTTAACCGGACCTGTCAGTCAAAGTGTCATGATAAAAATGGCTCCGTGGCTGATTGCTCGTTCCGCTGGCGTGACCGCTTATTTATTATTGACCGCATTGGTGGTGGTAGGATTTGTTTTAGCCAGTGTGCCTAATAAGGAAAATTGGCGAATGCACAAATTTATACTCCCTTTTCACCGCATGCTGAGCTTGTTTTTAGGTGCGTTTTTAGCACTACACATCGTGACCATTGCGCTTGATGGCTATGCAAAAGTAGGATTGCTTGGGGTTTTCGTTCCTGGCTTATCAGGTTATCGAACATTGCCCGTGGCAATCGGCAGCCTTGCTTTTTACGCGGTAATTATCAGTGGACTCACTGCCAAATTTACACGCTTGTTGCCTGCTGGCAAGTGGTTGACGATTCATCGTGTGGCTTTTATTACGTATCTGCTCGCTTTTTTACACAGTGTATGGACGGGAACCGATACTCCCAGCCTGCATTTGATGTATGATGTAAGTGCTGTGATGGTGCTCGTGGCTGCATTTGTGAGGTATGCATTTGTTTCTAGAACAAGGACATTTAGGGAATATGATAACGATATTCAGTGATGTCAATGTGAGGTGCAATTTGGCACGAATACTACTCGTTGAAGATGATGAATTATTAGGTCAGGCCGTTGAAAAACTTCTCATTGAGGAACAATATCAAGTGGTTCGCGCTACCGACGGGGAGACAGGCCTAGATTATGCAAGGCAGGAACTTTTCGATGCGTTGATCCTCGACTTGATGATTCCTGGTATTGATGGTTTTGCGGTATTAAAAGAATTGCGCAAGGATAAAAATCGCTTGCCAGTGCTGATCCTAACTGCCAGAGACAATGTCGATGATCGCGTCCGAGGACTCGATCTTGGCGCGGATGATTACCTTGTAAAGCCTTTTGCCACCACTGAATTGTTGGCAAGAGTTCGCGCGTTGTTGCGAAGATTGGGGACGGATTTTGATGATCCCAATATTTTAACTGCAGGATCGCTGCAATTTAATAAAGTCACGAGAGAGTGTACGATAGCGGGTGAGATGCAAATACTTCCTCCGAAAGAAGCAGAACTGCTCGAACTTTTTTTGTTGCATCCAAAACAAGTGCTGACACGTGAACAGTTGATGAATCGCCTGTGGGGTTATGAAGCAGATGTGTTAGAAAACACGCTGGAGACTTATATTTCCAAACTACGCAAAAGAATGGATTGCAAAGAATGTCCGATCATACTCACCGTGCGCGGTCTTGGGTATCGCTTACAAATGTACGCTTAATTCAAAATCAGCGGTTGCGTCTTGCTGTAGTCAACATGGTTGTGTTATCGCTGATTTGGGGAATTCTTTCGCTTTTTGTCTATTTGGTGATTAGCACAGAGACTCAATCAGCCATTGATGTGCGATTACAGCAGTACGCTTTTCGTGTGATTTCTCAGCAGTTGCTTTTTTCCACTCCTTTTTCTGGATCATTGGAAAATCAGCAGGTGAATCAGGATTTAACCTACTCGGTATGGTTGTCGTGGCCAGGTCATGTGAAATGGATTCAAGGATCTGCTGTGCCCCCGAAATTGTTGACGCGTTTATCTACCCTCGCTTTATCTGCTGGTGGTTCAGCCGGTTTTTATAGTGACAAGCAAGGAGAATCAGAATACCGTATCTATGAACAACCAGTTAACCTCATGAATCAGAAATTGATCGTACAAACAGCAAGTGACATTGGTCCTGAATTAGAAGTGTTAGAAAGGCTATTGTTGCTGTTTGGTTTTGCTGGGCTTTTCGGAATTATCTTGACTGTGGTAGGTGGTTATGCGCTTGGCAAGTGGACGCTACGGCCATTGATGAAAGCTCGCGAACGTGAACAAGAATTTCTTGCAGATGTTTCTCATGAATTACGAACCCCTTTATCTGTGATGCAAACTAATCTTGAACTGATGTTGCGCCATGTTGATGAGACTTCTGATGAATCATTGGAATGGGTAGAACCGCTTTACAAAGAAACGATACGCATGCGAAAAATGGTAGACGACTTACTGGATATGGCGAAAATCGATGCAGGCATGTCAGGTGGTCATGTGGCTGTTTTCTCTTTGAGTGAAATGTGCGACGAAGTGGCGAAATTATATGAGCCAGTGTTCACTGAACGGGGCATAGAATTTTTTACTGATATTACTGAGGGAGTACATATGGGGGGAGACGGTACGAGAATTCGTCAACTTTTATTTATACTTTTAGATAATGCGAATAAATATACATTTGAGGGTCGTGTCGCATTGCGACTAGTGAAAAAAGGCACTACTTTTGAAGTGTCTGTTCAGGATTCGGGAATTGGCATTCCAGCTGTGTTGCTGCCAAGAGTAACGGAACGTTTTTTTCGCGCGGATGTGGCTAGGACGCAAACCGTTGCCGATGCAGGACAGGTGATGCGTAAGAAAAATTCGTCGGGTCTAGGACTAGCCATCGCCAAACGCATTGTGGAAGCGCATCAGGGGAAGTTGACCATTACCAGTGAGGAAAAAGTAGGCACCACGATTCTCATTCGATTTGTTAAAAATGATCGAATTCAGAAGCGAAACACTGTGAAATAAGCCTCTTTTATTTTACCGAGTTAGTGAAGAATGGTAAAGTAGAGATGAAAACGGATACTATTTTACAGAGGGGGTTGGCTCAACCAATGAGCGGTGAATGGATGAGTTCAGACGCTTTCCGGCTTTATGCAGGTTCTTCTCATCCTGCTTTGGCTGAACAAGTGGCGAAACATCTGAATGTACCACTTGGGAAAGTTGAGTTGTCCCGTTTTAAGAGCGGTGAACTGTATGCTCAATTTCTAGATAGTGTTCGCGGCGTAGATGTTTATTTATTTCAAACATTTTCGCCGCCTATCAATGATCATTTTGTAGAATTGCTTTTGATGATTGATGCGCTAAAAAGAAGCTCAGCAGGAAGAATCAATGTGATTATTCCTTATTTTGGATACGGGAGGCAAGAAAAGCAGGGAGGTGCAAGGGAGCCGATTTCGGCAAAAGTGGTAGCTGACGTCGTTACCACGGTGGGGGCAGATCGCGTCATCACCCTTGATTTG
>JAJZCJ010000017.1 GCA_021846145.1 Bacillota bacterium | reverse complement strand
CTTTAATCGGGAACGGGAAAATGTCCACCATGCGAATGTGCGTCGCAATCCCTTCCCTATTTACCAGAATCACCATAGATTCTCTTGGCAAAATTGCGACTGCATTGCGAAAGTACCACTCGACCGGGAAAGATAACGAACCATCAGGATGTGAACGATCCGATTGATTTTTATCAGTAAATTCCGATTTTTTTCCCTTTACGACTTCCATTTGACAGCCCCCTACTTCTGCGTTCTTTATTTTTATGTATTCGCTTTCATTTTAATCGTTTCTTATCACATAGGCGAGAGATTTTTTTCCACACTCATTCAAGCGATTGACGCCTATTCCTGCTTCGATGATGAATTGAGCAATGAAGTCGAGCGTCTCTTCTGGCATGAAATGAGAACTGCGAAATGAGAGTAACTTAGCACGAATGAGTGTGAGCCAAATGATCGACGATCCTTCATTGCGCAAAATCTCTTGAAGACAAAGATTTCAGCAATTCGGACGTTGTCATAACATCACTTTGTTAGTATGCATCTCGACTGCCTTGTATCAGTTCATATGCAAACCCTTGCATATTCATGGTTCCTACGGAGCATGCCAGTTGGTAAAAAATCTACTCTATTCAACATCCGATAAATCCATCGGTTCAAAAATTTCTATGCCATCCTGCTGAGCGTGCCATCTAGCCATCTAAACAATTTCCACCTTGTCAAAGCCATGAATCTAGACAAGACTCAAGCGCTTTTTTTCAGAAGGGTTGGGGTTTTCAACACTGCCTGAAAAGCGCGCAGATTGACGAGGAGTACCCCGCAAAGGATCAATACAATACCCGTTATCGTCCAAACGCTGATGGGTTCTTTATACCAAAGGTACCCGACGGCCATGGCAATAACGGGAGACACATAGGTCCACGTGGAAGGTATCAACGCGTTTGTACGTTTGATCATCCAATAAAAGAGACTGGATGCAACAATTGAGCCAAACACCGTCAAATAGATCAACGCTACTATGCCGTTGCCCCACGAATGCACAGACGCAAACGACAAACCGCCTGTTATTCCTGCTAGGACAAACAATCCCAATCCCCCGAACAACACCTGAAACCCGTTGGCGATAAATGGCGAAGTACCAAGGGCGATCACTTTTCGCGACCATGTGGCACCAAGCGCCGCGCCTATCTGCGCTAGGATCAATAGGATGGTGCCTGTTACCCAGTGTGGAACACCTGCCCTTATGCCCGGCCAAGCGATGGCGAGCACTCCAAGAAATCCGAGCGACAGACCGAACGACTGGATCAGTGTTATACGCTGTTTAAAGGATATTCGTTCCAACAGCATGACCATAAACGGCATGGTCGCGCTGAGCAACGCAGCATAACTGGAAGGGACGTGCTGTTCTACAGCGTAAACGAGGGCGAAAACTACCGTTGTGTTGAAAAAACCTATGCGAATCAGTTGGCCATACAGGGATACTTTGCGCGGAAACGCAGTTCGCTGTTTCCACAAAAAGAATGCGAGAATGAGAAGTCCTGCCGCCGTAAAACGAATCGCCGCAAACAAAAAAGGCGGCATGCCTGCGTTGTCTCCGATGCGAATTGCCAAAAACGTCGTTCCGTAAATAAAACACACGAGCGTGTATGCAAACAACAAAGACGAACACTCCTTTAACACTGTGGTCATTTTCTCCATCTTGCCTGATTTCGTTCATAACAGTAAACTTCAAACTATAACAGTTCGGGGGTGAATTTGTGCAAATCCATCGGCAGTCCGGTATGTCACTTGCGGAACAAATTCGACAGGAGTTTCGTGACCGCATTCGGTCAAACCTCATGACACAAGGAACCCGTTTACCTTCGGTACGGGAACTTTCGGAGTCGCTTGATGTAAGCCTGGTGACGGTCGTAAAGGCCTACGCTTTGCTTGAACGAGATGGGGTTGTCGAACGAATTCACGGCAAGGGTACGTATGTGCGCGCGAAACAAGAAGTGGCCAAACCTCATCCTTCTGTTGTTGAACGGGCGTTTGACTGGCAGTTGACACTGGCGGACTATTTGCCGCGAGCAGCCATGCTCGGGCACCGACGCAGTGTGCCATCTCCAACGCTGCCCTATCAAATGTCGATGGCGTCATTGCACCCATCGATTTCCGGTAGCATGGTTCCGGCACACATGCTTGCACATTTTCAAGCAGACGATTTTGTATACGAGTACGGCCCTGTAGAAGGAAGTGAACTGCTACGAAGGGCGATCGCAAATGACCTAGAGGTGGCAGAAATCGTGTGCACGGCTGGCGACATTCTAGTGACAAACGGCGTCCAACAAGCGATTGACCTTGTCGCGCGGTCCTTTATAGGACCTAGAGATTTGGTCGTCATGGAAGCGCCGACCTATCCTGGTGCAATTGACATTTTTAGAGCGCGAGGCGCAAACATCGTGTCAATTCCCTTGGATGCGGAGGGCATGCGCCTGGATTTGCTCATCAAGCAGTGTGACCGGACACCACCAAAACTGGTCTATACGATGCCGACATTTCAGAATCCGACTGGCAGCGTCATGAGTGCCAAACGTCGGGCACAGTTGCTTGAATTGGCAGAGACCTATGGCTTCTTGATCTTGGAGGACGATTCTTTTTCGGATTGTTCGTATATAGAATCCATCCCTACAGCGATTCGCGGTTTGGATCACAATGGCCACGTGGTCTATGTGAAAGGGTACAGCAAATTATACATGGCCGGGTGCCGAATTGCGGCTCTAGTTGCTTCTGGGAGTGTACGCAATCGCCTAGTCGCGGCAAAATCGGTATCTGATCTTGGAAGTCCGACCGTCACGCAAGGATTGATCCTTGCATTTTTGCGGAACGCAGGGAAAAATGGATACCTAAGGAAGGTTGTGCGCGCCTTGAAGCACAAGCGCGACCTTGCCCTTGGGGTTTTGAATCGGGAAGCCCCTCCCGGTGTCACATGGACGATTCCCCAAGGCGGATTGAATATTTGGATGACCTTGCCAGATTCGATCAACACGGATCAACTTCTGATACATGCCCTTCAAATGGGGATCACGTTTCTGCCGGGTTCAGCATGTCACAACCACGAAACGGTGAACAACCAGTTGCGGATCAGTTTTAGCTATCTAGACGACGAAGCGTTGTGCGAAGGAGTAACGCGACTTTGCAAGTTATTGACCCAATACATCGGAAACTCGTCAGGGGGAAGCAGGCCACTTGTCTAAATGCGTATTACGGAAACATTTGGAGTGGATTTTGCCTCCGCCCGCTTCCAATTCAAAAAGCAGGGATTGATTTTTTTCTTGTCGAAAATGGTACTGCAGCAATTGGTGTGGCCCATCCAGTGCTTCCCGACTTAACTAACACATCTATAAATTGTTATCATTTTGGTATTTAATGATGATTTTATGTTGATAATAATCATACCATTTCAACACTTAACACAACTTGCTCTTTACTCTTGTTTATTTCTCGACACTTTCTTCACCATTAGTTAGATTGTAGTTGAAAATTGATGAATTTTAGATTAATTATTGATATAGTATGTAATGATCGTGAACTTCCAAATAGATCTCTTAGTCAACTAGGGAAGAATGATTAGTAAATTACGAGGATGAATACTCATGTTCAAATCAAAAAGAATTCAACAAATTCAGGAGTATGTGTTTCAAAACAAGGCAGCATCTTTGGACGAACTCGTGGAGAAGTTTCAAGTATCCAAAAACACCGTCAGGCGCGACGTTCAATGGTTGGTAGAACGCGGAGAATTTAAAAAAGTATATGGTGGTGTCGCTGCAAACGAAGGCACAACTTTGGTTCCGTTCATCGACCGTCAGACCCGTAATCAAAAGGAAAAGATATTAATTGCGCAATTAGCGGCAAATTTCATTGAAGATGGCGATATAATTTTCCTCGATTCAGGGACGACAACTTGCGAAATGTTTGAGTTTCTAAAAAATAGAGAACTCACCATCATTACTAATAACCTGACTTTTATTATCAACTCGCTACCTTATGATAATTTGCATATCATCTCCATTGGCGGCACACTGGAGAGAAAAACAAACTCATTTACTAGTTTGAAAAAAACTGATTTTTTTGAAGCGTATAATATTAACAAAGCGTTCATGGCCTCTACTGGCGTTTCTATAACATACGGCGTGACAAACGCATCCCCGGTTGAAAGTGAATTAAAGAAAATGGCCATGGCAAAAGGCCATACCGTATTTTTACTGATCGATCACGAAAAGTTTGACAAACAAAGTTTGATGACATATTGCAAATTGTCTGAGATTGATTATCTGGTCACGAATATGACTCCTGAGGAAAAATATCAAGAATATGCCCAAAAAAACAATATTCAGATTATATCGCCATGACCGCTAAGATAGTCTTTTTACTTAGTTGTAAATCCAGCTTCCCTTTGACCGCGGTACGATCAAAAATGAGATTACTAAAGCCAGCAGGCTTATCGAACCCACCAGTAGAAACGCACCTTGCAAACTGAACAGATCTCCTACTGCACCCGTTAGCATTGGACCGACAGACATTCCCAGCGCGAAAACGGCTTGATTCAATCCCATGGCGGTAGCCCGCAGATTTGGCGCGATGTGTTGGATCGCCAACCCCATCAGCACAGGCATACAGATGCCCTGACCAAAACCATTCAACGCTTGTGTCAGATAAAGCCATCTTAGACTATGCACAAACGGAATCATTGCTGTAAAAATTGCCGCCATTGCGAATCCGATCATTACGGTCCTGCGTTCGCCAAGTCGATTTGCGAAAAATCCACCGCTCATACGCGCTGCGAACGCATTCGAAGCAATCGCTGCGAGCGTCAGCCAGCTTAGATCTACTTTAGAGGCTCCTAAAGAAACCGCAGCTTCAGGCGTAAAGCCAAACATCGTGGAAAATGTGATGACCTGCATAAGCGCAGCAAGTAACGAGACACCGGTCACGATTTTATCTCTTCCCAAGTTTTTTATACCCTCTGACCACTTGACCGTTTGCTTGGTTAGCGGTGGATTCTCTTTAATCCAAAAAGCAAAGATGAGTGCGAATACTCCCCCTATGGTCGCTAACCAAAATGATCCATGCCAACCATAGGCCTGGGAGATCAACCCACCCACTGTTGTTGCGGCCGCCTGACCGATTGCGGCATAAAAACTGATGATCCCCATGGCTTTAGTCGCCTGTTCATTATCGTAGTAGCTCGCATAAAGCACTGTAAAGATCACCCACACAGCCGCAGCTACGCCCGCAAGAAAACGAAAAATCAAGGCACTCCAGACAGAAGCGGTTAAAGCAAAGCCCATGCTACTCAAAATGCCTATAACAATGCCCGCCAGAATGAACGGTTTGCGGCGTCCAGCACGATCTGACCAGATCCCAAGCGGGATTCGCAAAATCATCTGTGAGATCCCATATGAACCAATGATCATCCCAGCCATAGTAAGCGATCCACCGAGGGATCGAACGTAAGGGGTTAACAGGGGTACATACGTATAAATTGAAAACCAGTACAATACGGTCACAATGTAAAACACAGTAATTCGTTTGGCTGACATCATCTAAAATACACCATCATTATTCTAAGATTTATGATTGGTGTTAAACTCCCGCATTTTTCGCTTGACAGTAGCGACAATCGCTTCTCGCCCCGGTGTCAAAATGGATCGGGGTGCGTACAACTGGGTGTCGTTCATAAGCACATCACGAACAGCGAGCGTCCACGCCTGGATGCATTCCGTATTAATGTTAATTTTGGCATGCCCATATTCAATAGACTTTTGAATCTGATGAAGTGGGATACCGGAAGCTCCATGAAGAACTAACGGCACATCAACCAGTTCCGATATGATTTTCATTTCACTGAAACCAAGCTTGGGTTCACCATGATACTCACCGTGTACTGATCCAAGTGCTGCCGCCAGTGCCTCAACTCCGGTTTGCTTAACCAGACTCAGGCACTCCGTAGGATCTGCATACTTTATTCCGCCAATCAATCCGTCCTCCATTCCGCCCACTGTTCCCACTTCCGCCTCCACTGATACATTCCTGGGATGAGCATAGTCCACCACTTCCTTGGTCTTAGCGATATTCAGCGCAATAGGAAAATGTGAACCATCAATCATCACAGAACTGAATCCAGCGTCAATCGCCATTTTGCATCTCTCAACACTCATCCCATGATCAAGATGCAGGGATACAGGTACTGATATTTCCATTTCATCCATCAACGCATTGACCATGGCCACAATCACTCGAAAACCGCCCAAAAAATCAACCATTTTGTCAGAAACGCCGAGAATCACTGGCGCGCGTTCCTCTTCCGCCGCTTGCAAAATACCCCGTATCCATTGCAATCCATTGATACTGTATTGTCCAACTGCATACTTACCCGCTTTCGCCTTGATGAGCATGTCTTTTATAGAAACCAATGCCACAAATATGTCCTCCCCCGGCAAATTCAGTTTTCACACAACAGTTAAAGTCCAAAGCCCTCTCTCATTGTTTGCAGCATGAATCGACTCGACTCATCAGCCTTATCGACCCAGGCGAACACTGCATTGGTGGCAATCCCATCAAAGTTCATTGATTTCAGTTTTTGAAATATTATTGAAAAATCAACTTCCCCTTCACTGCTTCATTAACGATAAAAATTAGGCATTTTTTCTAATTTGACCGGTTCCATTTCCCCTGATGCTTGGGCTTTGACACAAGCATCCGTCGTGACGGCCGCGATGTATCCATCCCATGACGTGGGGCCTTGCGGTTCGCCCGTAGCGCGAATAGTATCCATGAAATGTTGCAGTTCTTTATCATAAGCATCAAGAAACCGCTGCTTCCAATCGATTAACACACCTGTTGCCAATTTCGCTGCTTTTCGCGTCACAATACTCGGTACTTCAGGAAGTTTCAATGTGCCTTCTTCACACACAACTTCGCACTGGATGTCGTATCCATACTGACAATTGACAAACACCTCGACAGTGACCATGATTCCACTTTTCATTTGCAAGAAAAATAGTTGTGGATCTTGAAGGTTTGACAGGGCATGTTTTGTTTTCCTAGGATACATCACGCGCACAGATTCATAGTCATCGTTGACCAGCCAGTGCAATACGTCAATTTCGTGAACCAATGTATCATTGGCAGCCATATCATTGGTGTATTTCTCATCGACGCTCATGTTTCGATGCGCACAATGAATGAGTAATGGATCACCAAAGTCGTGTTTGTCTAGCGCCTCTTTCAGTTGTACATAGCCACTATCGTAACGACGCATAAAACCAACCTGCACTAGGCGTTTCCCATGCTTCACTTCCGCCTTCACGATGTTTAACGCGCCTTCAGCCGTAATGGCGAGCGGTTTTTCACAGAACACGTATTTCCCGGCTTCAATAGCAGCCAGAACACTGGCTTCGTGGGCAGGCCCCCAACTTGTGACAAGCACCGCATCGACGCTAGGATCTGCCAGCAACGACTGATCGTCCGGATACACAGCAGCATCTAATTGGTACTGATCAACAGACTGTTTTGCAGCCTCAAGGTTCACGTCGGTGACAGCTACGATTTTTCCGCCAGACAGCGTGTTTGTAATTCGATTGATATGTTCCTTACCTATAGCCCCCGTACCAATAACACCGAATTTTATCGTCATTTTGTCTGCCTCCTGAAGGTTGCATTTAAAGTATCGTCAATGTATTGCTTCGCTTTTAACGCATATTCGAGCGGATGGGCAACCACCGGATCTTGTTCAGCCTCAATAATTATCCATCCTTGATACCCAGCGTCCCGCAACAATTGATAGGGTTTCGTAAAATCAATGACGCCGTCACCGGGAACCGTAAACATTCCGTGTAAAAAGGACTGCAAAAAAGATCTGCCTGCCGCTTTGCATTCCGCAAGAGCGTTTTCCCTGACATCCTTAAAGTGAACATGCTTGACGCGACTGACGTAATTCTTGAGCATGGTCATGTAATCGCCATCGGAAACATAAATGTGTCCGGTGTCATATAGCAAGTTCACAAGTTCCGGATTTGTGCCGGCCATCAGACGATCGACTTCTTCTATGGTTTGAATTCCGGTTCCCATGTGATGGTGATACACTAATTTGAGTTGATATTGTTTGGCCACCCGACCCAGTTCATCGAGTCCCGCACACAATGTCCCCCACTCGACATCTGTAAAATATGGTTTTTCAGTGAAAATATTTTTACTGCTGCTTTGTATGCTGTAAGTTTGTTCAGACACGACCGCGACGTCAGCGTCAACTTCTTGTAAATAGGCGCAGTGTTCGCGAAACGCTTGCTCGACTTTACTAACGCCGTCGCGAATGAGGTAACTGCTGAACCATTTCCCGGCGATCCTAAGTTTTCGTAACTCGATTTCTTTTTTTAATACACGTGCTTCTGGAAAAAAACCTCCTACTTCCGTCCCTTGAAATCCTGCCACCACAATGTCGCCAAGGACATGACCCAGTGTATTGCCCGCGCCAATCTCCGGTAGATCGTCATTGCGCCAGCCAATCGGCGCAATTCCCCATAAGACCTGTTGCCCCACGTTGACCAAAATCCTTCCTCATTAGTATTGTTTTGCGTTCCGCAGATTTTTCTGTTTCAATTCATGAGCCTTTTGAGTACCTGCGATATTAGACTCCGCAGCTATTCCAACATGCCACCAGCTTTCATATCCATCCGACATTGTCTTCGGAAGAACCTTCATGTCAATCAAAGTGGTCACAACTTGTTTCCTTGCATCTTCCAAAGCCGCATGTAATTCCTCGACGGTCTTGACGCGATACACTTTTGCCCCGTAGCCTTCGGCGATTTTTGCGTAATCCACATTGACTATCTGGTGGTCATGAGTTCGAAATTCACAATAAAAGCCGCCACTGCCATTTTCCATTTGCAAATTACTGATACAACCGAATCCCGAATTGTCAAAAAGCAAAATGTTGATTTTATGATGGTATTGTATGGATGTCAAAAGTTCAGAGTGTAACATGAGGAAACTGCCGTCGCCAACAAACGAGTACACTTCCTTGGTCGGTTCCGCCAGTTTGACGCCAAGCGCGCCTGCAATTTCATAACCCATGCACGAATACCCGTATTCGACGTGATACGTATTGGGCATCATAGAGTTCCACAAGCGCTGCAAATCACCGGGGAGCGATCCCGCCGAACCGACCACGATACTGTCAGGTCCAATTGATTCATTGATGGCAATCAAGGCGGTAGTTTGCGCCAGTTCAGTCTCCAGGACATCTGCATATTCATTCAGCACTTCTTGCGAAAACTGGTCTTTAATTTCAGGAACAAAACCCTCCCTGATAAATGTCACTTGGCTCAACCGATCACGTTCTGCCAACCACTCCGCTTTCAAGTTGGTCAGTTCGTCACCATAGTCACCAACATAGTTCCCCAGCAGTGATGCCAATTGTTCCAAGGCAGTTTTTGCATCTGCGACCACCTGAAAGGCGTCCAGTTTATAGGTTTGCAAACGGCTGACATTGATGTTCAAGAAACTGGCCTTGCTAAAGTCAAACGCCGTTTTCGACGATGTGGAAAAATCCGTATACCTCGTGCCAACGCCGATGATCAAATCTGCCTGCCGCGCCGCCTTGTTCGCAGCAAGCGTTCCGGTGACGCCCATGCCACCCAGGTTGTTTTTGAACGTCGAAGGTACCGTGGATTTCCCGGCCTGAGTTTCCACAAGGGGAATGTTGTGTCTTTCAGAAATTGCCATGAGAATATCGTGAGCCCCTGAATACTTTGCGCCACCGCCAATCAGGATGATCGGTCTCTGGCTTCTCTTGAGCAGCTCTGTTGCTCCGTTCAGTTCGCGAAGCGTTGGAGCTTTGCGATCAAGATAATGTACGCGCTTGTGAAAAAATTCCTCGGAAAAGTCAAAGGCTTCGCCTTCCACGTCTTGTGCGAGACATATTGTCGCAGGCCCGCCTCTCGCTGGATCGGTCAACACCTCAAACGCCCGCAACAGGCTGGACATTAGTTGTTCAGGGCGGGTAATGCGATCCCAGTACCTGGATACTGGTTTCAGGCTGTCATTGGTGGTCACAGCCGCACTGTATTCCTGTTCAACCTGCTGCAAAACGGGATCAGGTTGACGCGAAGCAAAGGTGTCCGCAGGCAATAATAAGACAGGAATGTTATTGGCTAACGCTGTCGCGGCAGCCGTCACTAGGTTGGCTGATCCCGGCCCAACAGAGGTAGATACTGCATAGATTTTACGTCGCAACATTTGTTTGCTGTAAGCGACGGCAGCGAGCGCCATCCCCTGCTCATTTTTTCCTTGAATAATTTTCAATCGTCCCGAATCTTGTTCAAGCGCTTGGCCAATGCCAAGCACGTTCCCGTGACCAAATATAGTAAAAATCCCTTCTACAAAAGGAAATTCCTCATCATCCACGTGTAAATATTGCGCATTTAAAAACTTGACAAGTGCTTGAGCCGTTGTTAAACGAATGGTGTGCATTATATTCACCTCAATGTGTGATCAGATGTTCAATTTCTTCCACCGTCGGCATCGCCTCCGAAGAACTGTGTCGACTTACCACAATGGCCGCAGCAGCACTGCCATACTGCAAAGCGGTCGCAACGTCCTTACCCGATAGTATGGCAAACAAGAAAGCGGCAGCGTACGAATCGCCAGCGCCAAACGTTTTTAAGACTTTTGACTGATAGGCCTCGCCACGGTACTCTTCGCCAGTTTTCAAATAGGCATAAGATCCGCTCGTTCCATGTTTGATTACTACCATCTCTGGCGAGTGAGCGAATAAATGACGAACGGTCTGTTCATTGTCGCCTGCCTCCGAGCGGTTTTCCAACACATCGTATTCATCGCGTGTACCGATGACAATATCCGATAGTTCTGCGACGAGAGAATAATAGACTGCAGTTTCTTCCCTAGATCTCCATGTGTAAGGACGATAATCCAGTTCAAAAACTACCTTTACATCGTTATTCCTTGCCAGACTTAGCGCCTTTAACACCGCTTCTCGCGACGGGCTCATCGCGAGGCCAGTCCCAGAGATCAGGAGAATTTTTGAGCGCTTAATGTAATCCTCTGGCACCTCAGACGGAGTCAGATAAAGATCCGCCACATCTTCGCGGTACATCAGGATACTACACTCGTTTGGACTTTTGATTTCAGTAAAGGCAAGCCCTGTTTTATGACCTTCTTGATCGATCACCATGCCTGTGGTATCGATACCTGCTTTGCGCATGAACTGTTCGATAAAGCGCCCATGCTGATCGTCGGAAATCTTGCCAATGAAGCCTGTTTTCAACCCTAGTTTGGAAGCGCCAATCACGATGTTTGCTGGACTGCCGCCCACGTACTTTGAGAAAGTAATCGTCTCTTCCATGGGGCGATTGTACTCAACGGCGTTAAGATCAATGGCCGCTCGCCCTATGGCAATGATGTCAAATTCCCTCATGTTTTTGAATGCAACATTCATCCTATCCCATCCTCACTCACGATCTAGTATCCATTCGTGATCTAGATCGTTGTAGAACTTCCAGATACGCACGGGGCCTGCCATGACGTTCAAATAGTACGAGGTGTAGCCGTCAGGAACCCCCACCGGGTGATACCCTTTAGGCACGATGACCACATCGCCATTTTTCACCGTCATTGTTTCATCAAGTGTCAGGTCATCCGTGTACACCCTTTGAAAGACAAACCCCTGCTGTGGATTCATTTCGTGATAGTAGGTTTCTTCGAGAAACGATTCGTATGGCAGATTGTCTTGATCATGTTTGTGTGGCGGATAACTCGACCAGTTTCCGTTTTCTGTAAAAACCTCGACCACCAACAAGTGGTCAGCAAAGGAATCAGAATCAGCCAAAATATTATGAACAAGCCGCTTGTTCTGGTATTTGCCCCGATGCTCGATTCGATTTTCGGACGCCTTGATCAACCTAGTCGGCAGTTGTTTGAGAGACGGAGCACTGCACAAGACCACACGCGCCTGACTTACTGCTTCCACCTTAAAATCCAGACCGCCCGATACATACACACTATCCGTCGGTTTTTTTTCAAATACGCTCTCTCTAGTTCCTATATTATGGTATTTTTCATCTCCGACAAGAACACTGATTTTCCCAGTCATCGCCACTATACAGCACTCCTGCTTCTTCGTGTTTTCACTGTAAGTCGCACCGGGAGCAAGGTCGACGATTTTTAAACCCACGTAGCTTAAAGGTGAATTTGCGCTTGTCACTTCATGCACAATCGTCACGCCTGACGTTACCTCATCGCGCTTTGGCTTCACGAGCAATTGACTCATTCACAGCACCTCCGGATTTGCCGATATCTTCTGCCCGACAGTTACTCAAAACTGGGCGTTACATAGCGTGCCGTGACTACTTTCTTCCGGGTATAGAAATCAACACTGTCCTTTCCATTTGCATGCAATGTGCCAAAGAATGAAGATTTCCACCCTGAAAACGGGAAAAACGCCATCGGAGCCGGAACGCCTAAATTGACGCCGAGCATACCCGCATCTATATTTTCCCGAAAGTATCGGATCGCGGACGCATTCGATGTAAATATGCAGGCACCATTCGCATACTCAGAACGATTGGCGATTTCCACGGCCTCTTTAAGGTTTTTAACACGAATGACAGATAAGAGCGGCGCGAATATTTCATCCTTCCAAATCGTCATGTCGGTCGTTACACCTTCGAAAATGGTGGGGCCAATAAAAAAGCCTTCGTCCATCATGCGGTCACGTCCGTCACATACCAATTTGGCACCTTCTTCGATACCCTTTTCAATATAATTAATGGTGCGTTTTTGATTTTCTTCCCGAATGACGGGGCCAAGAAACACGCCCTCATCCAAACCGTTACCGATTTTAATTTGGTTTGTTTTTTCTTCTAGTTTCGCCATGAATTCGTCTGCGATTTCCTCTTCTACTGTCACCACAGACGCGGCCATGCAACGTTCTCCGGCGGAACCGAACGCCGACCCAATGATGTTGGTAGTGGCGTCCTCAATATTTGCGTCCCGCATGACAATGACATGGTTTTTGGCTCCCGCTAATGCCTGAACACGTTTTAAGTTCTCGCTTCCTCTTTTATAAACGTATTCGCCCACCGTTTTGGAGCCAACAAACGAAACCGCCTTCACTGCGATATGATCCAAAATCCCATTGACAACATCATGCGCCCCGTACACCACGTTGAAGACGCCTTTAGGCAATCCTGCCTCTGTGAATAATTCCACTAAAGTTTTTGTTAATAACGGTGCCTTTTCGGATGGTTTCAAGACAAAAGTGTTCCCCAGCGAAATAGCCATGGGAAACATCCAGCACGGCACCATCATAGGAAAATTAAACGGTGTGATCCCACCGACAACGCCAAGCGGATATCGGTAATTCGCTGCTTCAACATCGGTCGCAATTGAAGAAAGTGAATCTCCCATCATCAGTGACGGTGTTCCGGCAGCAAACTCCACATTTTCAATACCGCGCTGTACCTCCCCCATCGCCTCAGAAAAACTTTTTCCATTTTCAATCGTAATTAAACGAGCCAACTCTTCTTTATGCAGCGACAATAATTGCTGGTAGGTAAATAGTATTTTCGAACGGCGTGGAACAGGAACCCTCTTCCAATCTTCAAAAGCGGTATTTGCCACTTCGACCGCATAGGCAACATCCTCACTCGTTGAAAACGGAACATACGCGATAATCTCCTTTGTTGCAGGATTATAAACTTCTTCGTATTTGGTCGTCTTGCTCTCGATCCATTCACCATTAATATAGTTTTTCAATTTTTCAGCTTGCGCCATCTTTATCCCTCCTAAAAATCGTCCTTTTGAACCAGCTACAAGTACCAACAATAGATCAATTTATTACAATATATTTTGTTACTAAATGATTATATGTTGGTTAAGTTCTAGTTCATGATACTACTCCAAGCACTTCCAGTCAATAAAATAGGATTGAGATTATGCAACTCGGGTCATTGATACTCCACCCATATAGCCCCATTGTCTGCAGAACGCACACAATTTTCTACCCAACGAACCCCTTCCACACCAGCTTCAATCCCAGGGAACCATATATCGTCAAGGCTTTCTCCTCGGTCTACCGCCGCCATCGCCAAAGCAAAACGGTTATACAAATTTGACCAAGATTCAAATAACCCCTCCGCGTGACCAGTGCCGATTCGATCTTCCGTCAATGCTTGCGGATAGAGATAATCCATTCCCCTGTCCAGAATTTGTTTCGGTTGCCCTTGCACTTCATAGCGTAACTGATTGGGATGTTCATCCCACCACTCAATACTCGCCCGCGATCCAATCACGCGGATCTTCAGATCATGCATGGCACCGGCATTCACAGCAGAACTCCACACTGTCCCGACCGCGCCATTTTCGTATTCCATTAAGGTATAAGCATTGTCCTCTAGCGGAGCCCTACTTTTGACAAAGCTTTGGCGGGTGCATAAAAGTTTTTTGATTTTCATTTTCGGCAGCAAAACCTCTGACAAATACAACGGATGCGTTCCCAGATCGCCAAGCACATAACTTGATCCCACAATCGACGGATCAACGCGCCACTTAATACTCGAATTTTCTGATTCAACAGCCTCGGAATGAAACCCGTGCGCAAACTGCATATTGATGATTCGGATTTCACCTAAATCTCCGTGGGCAATCATCTGACGCGCCTGTTCAATTGCCTGATGGCCTGAATAACCGTAGGCAACCCCGATCACACGATTTTTTATCTTGGAAAGAGACTCAAGCTCTTTTGCTTGTTCGGTTGTAAAGCACAGAGGTTTCTCACACACAACATGTAACCCGGCATTTAACGCCGCTTTGCTGATTTCGTAATGTGTGCTATTTGGCGTAGCGATCGAAACGGCCTGAATGCCATCTTCGCGTTTTGCCTCTTCCTGAAACATCGTCGAATAGTCTGGGTAACAACGATCGAATGCAACATTTAACTTGACGCCAAAATCTTTGCCGCGTTCCGAATCGATATCAAAGGCACCAGCGACTAACTGAAAATTACGATCGCGTAACGCTGCTGAGCGGTGAATATAGCCAATCTGACTCCCGCGTCCTCCTCCTACCATTGCCCACCGGACAGGAGCTTGTACCTCTTGTTCACCATTAATCATTTTTCATCTCCCTTTCTTTTTTGATTTTTGATTAATAACCAATATTTTTTAGATAAGAAATACTCTGCGTGACATCTCGCAAACTAGAATTTGAATTTCTTGGGTCACGCTCTTGCTCAATCGTAATATAGCCTTGATAATTAATTTCCTTCAGTACTCTGTAAATAGAATGATAGTCAATGATGCCCTGTCCAATGGAGCACATAACACCCATGCCACAGGCATCGAAAAAACGGATTTGCTTCTCCATCACTTGCTGATAAATACCCAGATTAATGTCCTTAAAATGGATATAATCCAATCGATCAGCACACGTGCGAATCCATTGCTCCGGATTCATTTTTGAGTAATACAGATGCCCTGTATCTAGACAAAGTCCCGCAATTTCATAGGGAATGTCTTGCAAAAGTTCCTGGATTTCATCCTCAAATTCGATATAACCACCTGCATGCGGATGTATTACGCATCGCACTCCAAATTTTTTCTTTGCCCGTTCTGCCAGTATCTGAATATGGGACATCATATTTTCCCAGTCAAATGCAGACAATCGTTTTGCTTCATTAGGATGACCAGCTGCGTAATCCCTCTCATCATGCCCCCAATCGATGAGTACCAAATAAGGGGTAGGAAAATGTTGTCCTCTTTCCTGCGGGACAGCTGGAAGCTTAGTGATCAGCGCACAAATTTCATCTAGTTGATGTAATAATTTCTCCATATTTGATTCTGCAACTAAATCATCAAAGATGGTTCCTGCGATAATCGTTAAATTATTCTTTAAAAGCTCATTTTTAACTCGTTCCATATCCATTGGAATATAACCATAGGGTCCTAATTCAATCCCTTCGCAACCTGCAAGCGATGCTTCTTGTAATACTCGTTCCCACGATGGAAGATGTGGGTTATTGGGATCATCCACCCCCCAGCTGGAAGGCGCTCCTGCAATTTTAATACTCATTTCAAATCCCCCTAGAAATTTAGATAAACCACCGAAACCTACTTGATGGCTCCCGCAGTTAACCCGCGAACAAGATACTTTTGCACAAACAAAACCACGAAAATCATAGGAACGATTGCCAACGTCCCCGCAGCGGCCATTTGAGCCCAGAGGGTCTTATACTGTGTGATAAAACCAACAATTCCCACCGGTAGTGTCATTGCTTGTGTATTTGATGTTAAGTACAAACCAAATATCAAATCATTCCACGTCATCACGATAGTAAGAATGCTCACTGCAGCAATGCCAGGAGCGCCGAGCGGCAAAATGATTCGAATGAAGGCTCGCAATCGGCTCGCCCCATCCACCATTGCCGCTTCTTCAAGCTCAACTGGTACATCATTAAAAAATGAAACCATCATCCAAATTACAAATGGTAAATTTACAAGTGTATAGGCGATAATCAACCCTACACGAGTATTATAAAGTCCTAAATTTTGGAATATTTGATACAGGGGGATGATAAAAACGATGGGAATCATCATGCGAATGGCTAGAATGATAAACCAAAAAAAAGATGTAAATATTTTACTAAATTTGAATCTAGACAATGAATAGGCCGCAAGTAACCCAATGATCAATGAAAATATTGTGGCACCAAGTGAAACTACAATGCTGTTTTCAAAATATACACCCAAGTTATTAATCACATACGAATAAGCCGACCATGTAAAATGTGTAGGCCAGAACGAGGAAAAAGAAGAAATTACTTCCGAGTTATGTTTAAACGATGTATTGATAAGCCAATAGATTGGCACCAGAACCCAAAGCATAAAGAGTGAGATAAACGTCAAACGCACACTTAACCCTACCCTGCTTAATTTATACATTGGCGTTCCTCCTAACCCCAATAAAATAATAAGTACCGACAATAACCAGCATGATGGCAAAAGTGATAAAAAGCTCAGTGGCAGCGATGCCAAAGTTCAACTGTCCAAATGCTGTACTTGACAGTTGCAGGCTTGCAAACGTGGTAGCATCGCCTGGTCCGCCTTGAGTCATTGCATAGACTTGATCGAATATGCGTATGGCATCAATAGTTCTTAAACTTAACGCAACCAGCATCGACGATTTTAACAAGGGAAGAATAACCGTTCTAACCAATTGCATACGGCTCGCCCCATCAACAAATGCGGCTTCAAACGCCTCAATAGGTAAAGACTGCAATGCTGCATACAATATGATGAATAAAAACGGAACCCACATCCAGATGTCCATGATGATCACCGCAATCATGGAATTTGTGCTCTGTCCTAACCAATCAATATTGGGCAAGTGTAAAAACTTAAATATCTCATTTGCCATTCCAAAGTTTGGCATGAAAATTAGGCGCCAAATTACTCCTGCCACAGTGGGCATGACAACAAAGGGAACGATGATAATAGATCGGATGATCGTAATAAATTTTTTAGGAATGTGATTTTCCAATTCAAACAGTGAAATTGCCAGCGCGAGGCTGATAATGAGTTCAATAGGAATCGCAATCACTGAATAAATTAACGTTATGAGAATCGAATGCCAAAAAAAGGAGTCTTGAAACGCTAGCGACCAATTCATCAAACCTACGTAGTTGGTAATCCGTCCATATAAATAGGAATAAAAACTTGTATACACCGCATAGGCAATTGGGTAGAACATTACCAAAAGAATAATAACCAACGCAGGTAGAACTAAAAGATACTTTAGTGTTCGATCATGGAACAAAGTTTGATCACCCTCCGTTTTAAGATTAAATGATCAGGGAGAGTTACACTCTCCCTGTGATGGAATCATTTACTCAAGCCGTGTTCTTTCATGTACTGATCAATTTGTTGAGCCGCATTTTTCATTGCCTGAGAAGGACTTGTTTTCCCAAGCTCTACATTGGCAATCTGAATGCCTAACGCTTGTTCCACAAAAGGCCACGCCGGAGTACGTGGGCGCATTTTCGCAACATTTAGGGAATCGTAGAACGGAACATAGTAGGGCCACTTCTTGTCTAACTGTTTGTTAAGTAAAACACTGGTAAGCGTTGGCACATCCAATCCATTACCACCATAAATCATTTGTTGTTTTTCGCTGGTAATCCACTTGAGGAACTTAAATGCGTTGTTTGCATCCGGAGCATTTTTAGGTACCCCAGCTGACCACACACCAACTTCGGGGAATTGAACAAGTTTGCCATTGATCATCGTACCTGGTACTCGAGTGAATCCGATCAATTTTTGATTCATGACATTCGCCCATCCACTTGGCCATACTTCGCCCATGGCGGCCTGTCCTTTAGCCAAATAATTACCTACTTCATTTGCCCCAAAGGAGGCTGACCCTGGAGGCGCGTATTTATTAAATAAATGAGCCCATTCTGTAAGAGCAGCCACACCTTGAGGTGTATCCAACGCACTAGTCCAGTTCTTATTAAAGTAATGACCACCATATGCCCATAAGATGGGAGAAAAATCCGCCACACTAGAGTTGCCACCATCACCGCGCATCACATAACCAAAAAAGTTTTTGGTTGTCACTTTCGCAGCCAACTTATTTACGTCGTTCCATGTCCAATGCGAAGGATTGATTCCATATTTTTTTGCTAAATCTTTACGATAGAAAAACATCAACACGTTTCCTGTCACAGGCAAACTATAAAACTGTCTAGGACTAGACGGCGTACCGAGCGGAGCATTGTATCCTGGTGCAGGTGGCCATTCAGATACTTGGATGGCACCTTTCGCGAACCCTTTCGGAGTATAGCCGAAATGACTCATTGGATATAAGTAATTACCCCCCGCAAATGTCGGGATCCAAGGATCATCCATGAAGATCATGTCATAGGTGCCTTTCCCGCCACTTACCGACTCCAATTCCTTAGTAAACAAAGCTTGATAAGAAAATTCTGTGAATACCACTTTTATTCCTGTTTCCTTCGTGAAAAGCGGAGCCAATGCTTTTAATGCATCCGCTTCTGGCCCAGAGAACGTCGCAATCTGCAAAGGAGAAACACTCGCGGCCATAGTTGGCGTCATGCTAGCGCTTACAGAAAATGCGGACAACAATGCCGCAGCGGCAATAGGAAAAAACTTGATTTTTTTATTCACAATCTTTCCCCCTTATTTTATTTAAGGTAACTGTATAGTTCACATCTCTTGTCAGTAGGTTCATTAGATATCTTACAGTTCCAGCAAATCTGACAACTGAAATGATGAAGTAACCGGTTACCTAATTGCACTAACTCTTTGAAGACACATGATAATCTTGATGTCTGATTATACTTGGTGCATTCCATCTAGAAAGATTTCCAGTTCACCTCGTTTCTCAACTATTAACAATCACATACTATCATGTTTTGATTATATGTTGATTGTATTTATGCACATGATAACCACAAAATCATTACAAGTCAATACAATACTCTGTCACCGCCGCTATCTTCCGACCCATCGAGGGCTTATGGGGTTATCTCATGAGGATGGAAAAAGGCATTTGTCAGTATGGAGGTGTCAAAGATGAGTTAAAACGTTGATTGTTGTTACTGATAAGCTATCCAGTTCAAAGGTTAACGGCACATGATGTCCTATTTTAGACGACAACCATCTTCAAATGCCGTGTTCACGTCATAATTGTATATGGCAAAATAAAAGTGCAGGATGTGGCTGCGGAAAACTGCAGTTTCCGATTCAAGAAATTGCGGATCGCGTCGATGTGAATTGGCGAACTACCAAAAAATATGCCGATCAGGACGATTGGAATGAACCCATCACGAAACGCGCAGGCCGTAGACCTATATTAGGTCCCTATGTGGACATTATCGACACCTGGTTGCTGGAAGATGAACAACTCACACGTAAACAACGTCATACCGCGACCCGAATTTATCATCGGTTGATCGCGGAATATCAGATAGCCTCTCGGCATTGAGTCAACCCTAAATGGGCATGGCAAAGAAACCACGATCCAGCGATCTTTTAAAACGCCAACGTGGTTACGTATGTCCCTTCTGGTGGGGTTATGCCACCAGAAGGCTGACTTCAGATCAATGTCGATCTCTTGGTATCACGCATCCAGGTGCTGGCACATCATGATGCCGAAGAGTCGGATCAGCCACATTTTTGTACTGCGGTGCCTGCCGACTTCAAGCTTGTAGCCCACCATTTGAAAAGTGGAGGAACAAGCAAAAACCTCAAGACCAAGATACTTACGGAATCATTAAGGACAGATGCCGAGAGGCTATATATGGTATGTAACGGTTGAGTGATAATTTAGATTGGTCTGCCAAATCAGTATAGGAAGCCCGACAATTGCAACTTAAAATACGTGATTTTGCCTCAAACGATGATTGACCAAGTTGAGATGAGAGGTATAATTAGGAAGAACAGAAGGTGGGTTTGAACGGACATGGAACACCAACAAGGAATGTATACAGGCTACACGTTTGAGCGATGTATAAAAGATTTTCCTAATGAGCGTTTTGAGTTGCTCGACGGAACTGCTTATTTGATGACACCTCCTTCGCATGTCCATCAAGAAATATCATCAAACCTTGTGGGAGAATTATGGTCATACTTAAAAAGGACAAAACAACCTTGTCGTATTTACCATGCCCCCACCGGGCTTTTTTTCGACGAAGATGAATTTGTACCAAGCCAATCAAGTCGGAGAATATTGGATTGTTGATCCTTCGAACGAAATTATTGATGTATATAAATTTAGAGATGGTTCCTACCAGTTCCCCATTTCTTACACCAAAACCGATTCGATTACCTACGCAATTGGTGATAGCAAAACACACATTAACATGGCTGATATTTTCATTTCATAAATCCGATACATTAACCATATCACTACACAAACAACTGCCTAATCTCTATTTTTAAGTCCTCGAAAACCCCACTACTGATGAGCGTGTTTTTTTCATCGGTTCCCTTATCATCTACCACACCTATCTCGTAAACCGATGGTTCGCGAAACAAATTATCATCAAACAAATACACTTCAACTAATTCATTCACTGGATCGATGATCCAATATTCCTTTACGCCAGATGACCGATATTTT